>CAMKAR010000345.1 GCA_946410535.1 uncultured Bacteroidales bacterium | reverse complement strand
GCCACCATACCGCACCAGAAGATGAAGCAACGCAATGCCGATTTCGTCGACTATGGCGTGATGCCAGAAGCGAGTGTGATGTTCAAGAATTGTGTGCTGTCGGTGTCGTCGTGGAACCAATGGAACAAACGCAATTTGCCGCCCATCATGCCTAATGTGCTCAACATCAACATGGAAGAGTGGACAAAAGACAATTTCTCGCGCAACTTCATCTCTTTCAAGACCTATTGGGCCACGGGTAGCCTGCAACTGAAGTCGGCGGCCTTCGTGGAAAACCAACGCTATTTTTTGTTGACACGCAATCCCGTCACCGACGACACGGTCACTTTCATCAACTCTGAGAACCATGCCTTGATTTTGCACCAAATCGCCAATTTGGAGCAGCAACTCTACAAGTCGTGGACGCTGAAGGCCAAGTTGCAGTGGGACAACGAGCAGGTGAGGAGCAACAACTATGAAGGCGAGAAACGCCGCAATGTCGTCTCGGCCTATGCCGCCCTCAACGGCAAGCCCTTCGACTGCGCCGACCTAACGCTTACGGCCCGTTACGATTGGACCGATGGCAAGCCCATGGGACTGTTCCCTACGGCTACATTCTCCTATCAACTTCCTTTCTATAAGGCTGTTAGCTTTACGCTTGGCTACAGCCATAACTATCGGAATCCTTCCTTGAACGACCTTTATTGGTATCCAGGAGGCAATCCCGATTTGCTGCCTGAAAACGGTCGTACCGTCGATTTGGCATTGAAATATGGTCTGCAAAAAGGTCCCTTCAAACTTGATTTGCGCACGGGTGGCTATTTCTCGAACGTGAAAAACTGGATCCAATGGATGCCTACTTCATACCGTTTTTGGGTGCCGGAGAATGTCTCGAAGGTCTATGCGCGTGGCATCGAGAACCACATCGATGCGGCCTTTGTCAAGGACGACTGGAAAGTCACGCTGTCGGGCAACTACGTATTCACCGTTACCACCGACGAAAGCGAGAAAGCCTACCAGCAAGGCACAAACGGAAAGCAGCTTATCTACATTCCGCGCCATCATGCCAACTTTTTCCTCAACGCACAGTGGAAGACCTGGAACATGGGTTACACCATCGAGGTGACAGGGCGACGCAGCACTTCCTATAACGAGCAGGAGTTTTTCGCCTACGACCTACCTTCGTATGTGCTGCATCACCTCTCTATTGGCAAGCAAATCAAGAAGTTTCGCATTGAGTTACGTTGCAACAACCTCACCGACAAGGCTTACCAAAATGTCATCTGGCGAGCCATGCCGGGAAGGAGTTTTGAAGTGATGGTGAATTACCGCTTTTGAAAGGTTATTTGCCCGATTCAGGCTCGTGCTTGTACTTGAACAAAATGGCGAACAAAACGCCCACCACTAACGCGAATGCTGCAAACACATACCAGGCCGACGACCAGCCAGCCATCAGCTCGGTGAAGTTGGTCTTGCCCAGGGTGAAGTGGTTCACCACGGCTTGGGCGCAGAACGAACCGATGGTGGCGCCGAGGCCGTTGGTCATCATCATGAACACGCCTTGCGCGCTACTGCGGATCTTCTCGTCGGTGTTTTGGTCGACGAAGAGCGAACCGCTGATGTTGAAGAAGTCGAAGGCCACGCCGTAAACGATCATGGAGAGAATCAGCAGGACGAGGCCGAAACCTGTAGGACTTCCCGCGCCAAGGAAGAAGAAACGCAAGGCCCAAGCCACGAAGGCGATGAGCATCACTTTCTTGATGCCGAACTTCTTCAGGAAGAAGGGGATCAGCAAGATGCAAAGCGTCTCGGAAATCTGCGAGATGGACGACAGGAACACGTTGTGCTTCACCGCGAAAGCGTTGGCATACTCCGGAATCTTGCCGAAGTCGTCCAGGTAGGGGGTGGCGAAACCGTTGGTCACCTGCAAGCACATGCCCAAAAGGAACGAGAAGATGAAGAACACGCACATCTTGGCATCCTTGAACAGCGAGAAGGCGCGTAAGCCGAATGTGTCGACGAACGACTTGCTCTCCACGTTCTTGTTGACGGGGCAGTTGGGCAAGGTGAATGAATAAACAGCCAAGATAAGGCCCCATGCCGCCGAAACAAACAGCTGTTGGTAGCCATCCTTAAATCCAGTGAAGTTGACGATCCACATCGAGAGGATGAAACCGATGGTGCCGAACACGCGGATGGGAGGGAAGGCCTTCACCGTGTCGAGGCCAGCTTGGTTCAAGGCGTTATACGACACCGAGTTGCCCAAGGCGATGGTCGGCATGAAGAACGCCACACTGAGGGCATAGAACGGGAACAACTGCCCGAAGGTGACGTCAGCACCGTATTTCATTCCCATGTAACCCGCCAAGGCCATGAAGATGGCAGCGATAAAATGACAGATACCGAGCAACTTTTGGGCGGGAATCCAGCGGTCGGCGACGATGCCCATCAGTGCAGGCATGAAGAGTGACACGATACCTTGGATGGCAAAAAACCTTCCAATGTTGGCACCCATGCCAATTT
>CAMKAR010000344.1 GCA_946410535.1 uncultured Bacteroidales bacterium | reverse complement strand
AAGTTATAAAACACTTCGCGGATGATGCGCCACGACTCTTTGGTGTGGCGGTAATAGAAGTCGATGTCCAATGAGTTCGGGTCATATTGGTTCCAGATGCCCCCTTCGCCACGGAACGGCGGGATGCCGCTCTCAGCCGAGGTGCCGGCTCCTGTGAAGCCTACGATGTTCTTCGCCTTGGAGAGGATTTCGACGGCCTGCTTGATTTTTTCTTCGTTAGTATTCATGGATTTACGATTGATTGCTTTGGTTAAACAGATTGTAAGCGTTGCAAAGGTAGGAATTATTATTGGTTTTTGTCAATTGGGAAAAAAATTTGGACAAAAACAACCAAACCGTTTTGACCAAAAAAGCGTATCTTTGCACCCTCTTAACCTTGTATTGAAATGAACAGATCCTTTGCTAAAAAGATGACAATGTTCCTCTTAGGAGGAGTCTTGATGCTAACATCGTGCGGCAGCTCCAAAAAAACGAGTGCCGACAGACCCAAAAACGAAAACACTGACATGGTTTCGGAGCTTTCGAAAAGGAAAGAAATCGCCGTGATTGAGGAGGATGATAATGGATTTACGCGGCTGGAGCTTTTCTCCATGGACCGTGACGACGGGGATGCCTATTACCTTTCCGTCGGCTGTCTTGGATATGGCGACAAGTTCATCCAAATCTATATCGATCCTTTCCATGAGCTTTTTATCCCGTTGGGAACCACGCTTGACGAGGCCGAAGCCACGTTGCAGCAGCTTAAGGACTTTTACAAGCAGCCCAAAGGTGCCACGATGGAGATCATGGGATGCTTCAACAGCTTCATTCCCAATGAGAAACGCGAAAGCGTGACGCTCACCCACACCCGTTTGCTTTTGAACGACCAGATCCGGTTTAGCATTGAACGCGAGGACGAACTGCGTGCCACTTTTGTTTCGCGCTCCGACATTAATTCCATGCTGTCGTCGCTCAAGTTCTATCGCAAAATCCATCCGAAAAAGAAATAAGTTTTGTTTCACCTAAAATCATTCAAACTATGAAAGAGCAAGTATTACAGGCCATGCGCGAGGCCGGCAAACCCGTCTCGGCTGGCGACGTCACCAAGGCCTTGAATGCCGACCGCAAGGAAGTCGACAAGGCTTTCGCCGAACTGAAAAAGGAAGGCGCCATTGTGTCGCCCGTTCGCTGCAAGTGGGAACCAGCAAAGTGAACCATTTGAAAAACCTACCAAAAAGTGCACCAGGTAACCCACCGATGCACTTTTTTTGTGTTTCGAAGAAATTCCGTATCTTTGCGCTTTCACAATAACCGCTTTATGACAACGAAGAAAATCATCATCATCGACGGTGGTCCGCGCAAGACGTTCAACACCGCCTCCATGCTGCAGAAGTTTGCCGAAGGAGCCGCTTCGGTAAGCAACGAAATCGAAGTGAAAACCGTGCGCCTCTACGGTCTCGACTACAAAGGCTGCATGTCGTGCATGGCCTGCAAAATCAAGGGCAAGGCCTCGCAAGTGTGCAAATTCAAGGACGCACTCACGCCTATTTTGGAAGACATCGCCGATGCCGATGGCCTTGTGCTCGGCTCGCCCAACTATTTCGGCGACGTGACCGCCCAAATGCGCGCCTTTTTGGAACGTTTGGCTTTCCCCTGGCTCTCTTACAATGACTACAGCATCACCGCCCCAAAACGGATGCCCGTGGTGCTGGTGGAAACGCAAAATGGTGGGGTAGGAGGCAGCAACTGCAACGGCTACGGCAGCATGGAGCCGTGCATCGCCAAGGCCCTCGGCCAGCCGGAGAAGCTGTTCGCCAACAACACCTATCAAGTGAAGAACTACGCCAATTTTGAGCTTGGCGGATTCTCGGAGGAAGCCAAACGCAAGTACCGCGACGAACACTGGGAAGACGACCTGCAAAAGGCTTTCGATGCAGGCCGGAGGATGGCGGAATCAATTAAGTAGATGAGTGCATATAGCAAACAAACTGGATGCGAGACCATAGGACTATGACTTGTGACATGACCGACTTACAAATATCCAGTCCAGAAACGATGGAGCGAGCCATTTGCGAGCTGGGCATCGTCCCGTTTTTCACCAGCGCCATTCCAGGCTATTCCATTAAGGAACTCACACAGCCGGGATTTTGGTTTGACGGAGAGGAAAACTCGCTCGGGCCCTGGGACTGGAAGATTGACTGCCTCCAAAACGGCGGCATCGCCTACGGAAAATTCCTCTGTGGAGGAAAAGCTGCCTTCGCGACTGTACCCTTTTATCGTGAATTGATGAATGTCCGCCGCGCCACGACAACGCCCGACAAGAACGGCGAACAAATTATGGCTTATCTCGAAAAGCAAGGCAGCATCACCATCAAGGAGGTGCGTGCCTTGCTTGACGTGAAAAAAGGCCAAGCTGATGCCGCCATAGCCAAGCTGATGCACCAATGTCGTGTCGTCACGGGAGCCATCGAGAGGGTGTATCGAGGTCCTGAGCAGGTTTACAACGGCTGGCAGGTGTCGTATTTCTGCACGCCCGAGTCGC
>CAMKAR010000343.1 GCA_946410535.1 uncultured Bacteroidales bacterium | reverse complement strand
GAACACCTTTATTAATATAAAGCTCACTGAAATCCTTCGTCGCGACAATGAAGAAAAGATGTCATTTAGCTGTGAACCAATAAATTAAACATTAAAAAGAAAAAATTTCATCTTTTTGGATTGGGTTTCGAGAAAAAGTTGTAATTTTGCAGCCCAAAATAAAAGGAAATAAACAAGCATAAGGAATAAGAGATATGGCAAATCACAAAGATGCAATCAAGAGAATCCGTCAGACTGAAAAGAGACGTTTGCACAATCGTTACTACGCCAAAAACATGCGTAACGAAATCAAGAAATTCAGGGCTTTGACCAGCAAGTCGGAAGCTGAAGGACAACTTTCGAAGTTGTACTCCATCATCGACAAGGTTGCCAAGCGCGGTATCATCCACAAGAACAAGGCCGCCAACCTGAAGTCGAAGCTGACGAAGTTCACGAACAAATTGGCATAATTGGAAGTTTTATTCATACATGTTGGTGCCTCTTCTGCTTAGGTGGAAGAGGCTTTTTTGGTTGAGGTAAGCCGAAAATCACTATCTTTGCAGCCCAGCCCCGAAGGGGCGACAGACCAGTAAGCAGGCGACGTAAGTCCCTGCCCAAAAAGCAACAGACCACATGAACGAAAAGAAATCCATCAAGGAATGGGCTGCCGACGACCGTCCGCGCGAGAAGATGATGGCCAAAGGCAAAGCCTCGCTCAGCAATGCCGAGCTCATCGCCATCCTCATCGGGTCGGGCAACAGCGAGCTGTCGGCTGTAGAGCTGTCGCGCGTCATCCTCGACAGCGTCGACAACAACCTCATCACCCTCTCCAACCTCACCTTGAGCGACCTAATGAAGCACAAAGGCATCGGCGAGGCCAAAGCCATCACCATCATGGCCGCCCTCGAACTCGGCAAACGACGCCGCGCCGCCGAAGCCAACATGCCCAAAGAAGTGAAGAGTTCCAAAGACACCTTCGAACGATTTTTGCCCTACATCGACGACCCAAGCCAAGAGCATTTCCTCGTCATGTACCTCAACCAAAGCAACCATCCCCTGAAGGTGGAATGCGTCAGCAAAGGCGGCACCACCAACGTCATCGCCGACCCGAAAATCATCTTCAAAAACGCCCTTAACCTTGGTGCCACCTGCATCGTGCTGGGCCACAACCACCCATCAGGCAATCCGCGTCCCAGCGAAGAAGACCGCCTGCTGACCAAGAAACTCTTCGGCGCCGGCAAGTTGCTCGACATCAGCGTCACCGACCACATCATCATCGGCAACGAACGCTACTACAGCTTCCGCGACCACGGAGAATTGACTTTCTAAAAACCCATCACCATGAAACTCGTCACCATCATCGGGGCACGCCCCCAAATCATCAAGGCCGCTGCCCTCAGCCGCGCCATCAAGAACCATTATGCCGACCGCATCCAGGAAGTCATCGTCCATACGGGACAACACTACGACGACAACATGTCGCAAGTCTTCTTCAACGAATTGGGCATTCCGAGTCCCGACTATAACCTCCACGTGGGTTCGGCCTCGCACGGCGTGCAGACCGCCCGCATGACTGAAGGCATCGAGGCCTTATTAATAAAGGAACAACCCGACTTCATCGTCCTGTATGGCGATACCAACTCGACTTTAGCTGGTGCCGTGGCCGCGGCCAAGATCCACGTGTCCATCGTCCACATCGAGGCAGGACTGCGTTCGTTCAACAAGGCTATGCCCGAGGAAATCAACCGCATCGTGTGCGACCACTGCTCCACGTTGCTCTTCACACCAACCAAGGCTGGCTTGGAGAACTTGAAGCGCGAAGGATTTACAATCAACGAAGGCGGCGTTTCGACAGGCTCAACGTCCGCCATCCCGACCATTGACCACCCGAAAGTGTATCATTGCGGCGACATCATGTACGACAACAGCCTGCATTTCGCCAACATCGCAGAGGAGAAGACCAACATCATTCAGCGCTTGGAATTAGGAGGAAAGCCCTTCATCCTGGCCACCATCCATCGCGACACCAACACCGACCATCCAGAAAGGCTTAGCGCCATTTTCAGAAGCATACTGAGACTTTCCAAGGATTGCCAAGTCGTTTTGCCGTTGCATCCAAGGACAGCCAAACTCTTGAAGGCCAACCTCGATGAAGACCTGCAAAAACAAATCTTCAGTTGCCCAAGTATCAAACTCATCCCGCCTGTCTCATTCTTGGAGATGATTGCCTTGGAACGTCACGCCCAATTGGTGATGACCGACTCGGGCGGCGTTCAAAAAGAGGCTTATTTCTTCAAAAAGCCTTGCATCATCCTTCGCCCTGAGACCGAATGGGTAGAAATCGTGGAAACTGGGAACGCCATCCTCGCCGATGCCGATGAAACGAGAATCATGCAGGCCTGGCAACACTTCAAGGACAATCCGCCAACCGTTTTCCCAGAGATTTTTGGCGACGGCCATGCAGCGGAATTCATATTAGAAAAGATGCTTGAACCCTCAATGTAGATTCCTTGGACACGCTTCGCGTCATTGCGAACGCAGTGAAGCAATCCAGAAAACA
>CAMKAR010000342.1 GCA_946410535.1 uncultured Bacteroidales bacterium | reverse complement strand
CCAAGTTCGTCGACGGCAACGACTTCCTCAACCGCGAAATCTTCGCCGCACAGAAAGCCAATGGCGTGAGCCAGAAAATCGTCGGCTTCGAGATGATCGACCGTGGCATTCCGCGTAACGGCTACGAGGTGTGCGATGCCGAAGGCAACTGCATCGGCATGGTACGTTCGGGCAGCCCGTCGCCCTCGACTGGCAAGAACATCGGCACCGCTTTGGTGAAGAAAGCCTTCAGCAAGAAGGACACCGAAATCTTCATCAAGATCCGCAACAAGCTCATCAAGGCCGTCGTGGTCAAGATGCCGTTCCTGCCGTAAGGCCGTTTTTATCGCAAAACACCAGCCGCCTTCGTTTTTTTCGGGGGCGGCTGTTTTTTGGCAGGATTTTTGTAGTTTTGCAACTCAAAATGAAGGAAAAACCAATGTCTAATAATTAAAAATCTATCAAAATGAAAAAGTTAAGTTTGATCTGCATGACGGTTTTGGCCATTTCGTTCCTGGCATCATGCCGTGGTCCCCAAGGCCCTGCCGGACAAGACGGAAACGCCAATGTGGCTTCTTCCACTGTTACGGTTCGCCAAAGTGATTGGCGATGGGTGAACGACTGCCAATGGATGGTTGAAATCGACTATCCGGCCATCAACAACAATGTGTACAACCACGGTGCCGTGCTCGTTTACATGAAAATCAACGGAGCCTGGAGCCAAGTGCCGCTCACCTATTTCTATGAAGCTGAAGTTGAAGATGGTTATAGCAATTTCGCGTCTTCCATCGAAGTGGCCACGTTGAACGATGGCGGTGTGCGCCTGTTCTGGACCGAAAGCGACTTCTACCACGCTCCAGACGGCCCCGGAAAAAACGACAGTTACGACTTCAAGATTGTGGCTATCGAAGCCTCGGTATACAGCCACCGCAGCGATGTCGACTATAGCAGCTACGAAGCTGTGAAAACGGCCTTCCAACTGGCTGATTGATAATCGTATTGGTAGCTAAAAACCATGTAGAGACGTAGCGCGTTACGTCTCTACTTTTTTTATTGCATCGCCAACGAATACCACATGAACCCCGCATAGCCCAAGGTGAGCAAGGTTCCTTCCCAACGGGAGATTTTCCGTCCTTTGCCAGTAAACACGAACAAGAGCATCAAAATGTTGGCCGCAAAGAGAATCATCAGCTGTTTGTTCATCAACGGATCGAAGGGCAACGGCGTGATAAGCGCACTGACACCCAAAACGATGAAGATATTCATTATATTGGAGCCCAAAACGTTGCCGATGGCAATACCGGAATTCTTCTTGGTGGCAGCCACAATGGAAGTAATCAATTCGGGCAATGAAGTGGCCGTGGCCACCACCGTGAGGCCGATGGTGCTTTCGCTCATGCCCCAGTTGCGAGCCAGGATTTGGGCATTGTTGGAGACAAGCTCACCCCCAAAATACAATCCAACGATACCAAAAACCAACGAGAGGATGGTCTTGCCCCATGGCATGTCCTCTTGCGTTTCTTCGACGGGGTCGTCGGGTGACTTTTTCAGCACGGTGAGCACCAAATAGGCTAAGCCACAGACCAACAAAACGATGCCTTCCATCCAGTTGACATCTATAATCTGGTCTTTGCTCATGAAGAAGTCGTTGGCCATTAATGCGATTATGAGGGTGGCAAAGAACCCCACTGGAATGTCGCGACGGATGGAGATGCGGCTCACGTCGATGGGCCAGATGATGGCGCTCACGCCCAAGATGAGCAAAATGTTCATCGTATTGCTCCCGATGATGTTGCCGATGGCCAGTCCCGGACTGCCTTTGGCACACGAGAAGATGTTGACAATGAGTTCGGGCAGCGAAGTACCGAAAGCGACGATAGTGAGGCCGATGATGAGTGGGCTTAGTTTTGCTCGAATGCCAATGCTGGTGGCCCCGTTGACGAGCCAGTTGGCGCCCAAAATGAGGGCGACAAAACCGACGGCGAGGAGTAGTAGTGGTATTAGTGATTCCATTCTTTTCTTTTTTCTTTTTTTGACTATGGTGACTATGGCCGATGGCCTATAGCCTATGGCTCGCTTCACCCAAAGCATCGTAGTCTGCGCCTTTTGCAGAAGCGAGCCATTAGCCAAAGGCCATAGTCAATTCAAACATTATAATTCCGTGCGCCAAAAATCTTGCTGCCAACACGCACCAAGGTCGCGCCTTCCTCGACGGCAATCGGATAGTCTTCCGACATGCCCATCGAGATTTCCTTGAACTGCGGTTGGTCGGCGAAATAATCGGTTTTCAGCGTTTCAAATATCTCTTTCAAGTGCTTGAATTCCTTGCGCACTTCGGCTTCATCGTCGGTGAAGGTGGCCATGCCCATCACGCCGCAGATGCGCACGTTTTGCATTTGCTTGAACTCCTCAGAATCAAGTAGTTGACGGGCTTCGGTCATATCCAAACCGAATTTGGTTTCTTCCTGTGCGATGTGGAATTGCAGCAGGCAATCCACCACACGGTTGTGCTTCGCGGCTTCCTTGTTGACGGCTTCGAGCAGGTTGGCCGAGTCGATGCTGTGGATGAGC
>CAMKAR010000341.1 GCA_946410535.1 uncultured Bacteroidales bacterium | reverse complement strand
GTCGGGTGTTTGGGCGAATGCAACAATTTGAAAGGCTAATAGGGAAAGAATAAAGATGAACTTTTTCATTTTGATTGTTTTTTAAAATTAAACATAATCTCCGTTCCAGCGAATTTGCAATTCGCTGGTGTCGAGTATGGGGATTTGCAATTCCCTTTCGATGGCTGAGGCTCTCTTGGCAACAAGGTCTTTCATTGTTGTTGGTCGTGTTGTCATCATTCCTTCACCACCATGTCCGAGAACGTGGTCCCGTCCGCCATGGTGACCTTCATTACATATTGCCCTGGGGCGAGGCCTTGCAGGCTGAGGCACTCGAGGCCTGAGCCTTGGCTGCGCACGAGGCGGCCTTGCAGGTCGTAAAGCTCGATTTGTGCGGGCTTCACGTCGGGCGAGTAATTCAAGCGAAGTTGGTCTTGGGCGGGGTTGGGGTAGTAGGCGTAGGGGCGGACGAATGCTTCTGCTTCGGGGACGGATAGCGAACCGTCGGAGAAGAACTTGACGACAAAGGCTCTCGCGTCTGTTTGGTCTGTGGTCCAATAGCGCCCCATCACCAAGCAGCCTTCGTCGCTTGTCGCCACTACCGAGCATGGCTGGAACACGTGCCCGCCGGCACCGTAACACCGACTCCAGATGATGTTCGCGTTCGCGTCCGTTTTGGTCACCACAAAACGGTTTGGCCCTCCAATTTCTCCAATTTGCCACGAATGCCGGTCGTAGACGCCATTGCAGAGGAAAAACGCCTCTCCGTCCGATTCGTCCATGCCTTGGCAAAAAGCCAATGCCCGAACGCTATCGTTGTCGTGGGGAATGTACGACAAGGCGACGACGCTGTCGTTTTGATCCAGTTTCATTGCCACAATCACCTCGTCCCACAATCCCGGATTCCAGCCATCATAGCGGATTCCTCTGGAAGCAACCATTTTGGTGCCGTCAGCCATTGAGGCCCCGAAAGACTCGGAATAGTATTGGTTGATGATTATGCCGTCCGTCTCTGTCATGTGGATGTGGCTTTCCAAATCGTTCGGGCTGAAAACCGTAAAATCCCTGTCCATCCGAACAAGAAGGTAATCCGAATCAGAACCGTTGTTGTCGTTTACGATGGTTTGCCCGTAGTCGCCGCTGCCGTCCTTATACTCAAACAAGCCTCCCTGCGCCATTTGTGGCATCCAACTTCTGAATGGCGACTCTCCCATCGCCTCCAATTCGCCCTCGGGCGAAAGACGGACATACAGCAAGTGAGACCACATGGAGGCTCCATTGAAAGGCCACGAACAGAATACGATGTCGCCTTGGCTGTCCAAGAGGCTTCTCCCTCCCAGCAGGTCGCGGTATTCCTCGGGAAGGTCTATCTCCCTCAGCCAGGCCAGATTCAGGTTGAGGTCAAATTTCGCCAAAAAGATTTTCGCGTAGCTGAGGGTGCTGTCCATAATCCTTCCCAAGGCAAGGCAATACTTGGAGTCGTTGGGGTCGCGATAAAGCTTCAAGATGGACGACCCTCTCCCTTCCTCGTTCATCGCCATCTCGCCAAGGAGCTCGCCCTCGGGCGACAGCTTGAACACCCTTGCGGGGTGGGTGACTTCCCTCGAGAGCCTTCCTTCACGGGTGCTGTAGCCAACCATGAGAAGGTCGCTCGCCGCGACCAAATAACCGACGGTTTCGCCCCAGTCGTTGCGTAATTCAAGGGAATGGGTCGCCGCATATTCCCACTCAAAGGGAAACTGCCGATCGAAAAGGAAATCCGGCTGTTGCGAAAACGTTTTGGCAACGAGAAGTAGTGCCAATGACAGAATGAAAGAGAATCTTTTTTTCATGGAACTGATTTTTTATGGTTTGAAGCGGCAAAAATAGTGGTTTATTTCTTTCCAAACAAGCTTTTTTTTGTTTTGGTGACAAAATTTAAGTTTCGAACAGATAGGAGTATTTGTCTAGATGGAAGACTTTCTCATTTCCTTTTCCTACTGTACTATTTGCATAGCAGAACGCTCCCGAAAGGATCAAGCAGAGCATCAGAACCATGTTGGTTAGTTTTTTCATCGCAATTATTGTTTAAGTTGCGATGCAAAAGTATCAATGATTTCCTCATCTTGTCAAGAAAAATATGGTTCGGATTGGCACGGGTTTATTGTCAACGTCTTATTAATCAAATTGATGGGAGTCGTTGGCAATTTCCATCAAGGTTGTTGGAAGCGCACTTGTGCTGCCGATTATCTTTCTCATTTTACCATTACGCTCAATGACGGTATTGTACGAGCGCTGCATTAGGGCAGCGACATCGCTATCAGTGAGGCCAAGCAAATAGAGGCAGCAATAGTCAAGATCAGTATTTGTTATTTTGGGATAGGCCGTCTTGAGGCGGCGGGTGAACTGGTTGAAGTGTAGGTCGGCAGCCAAGCGCAAGTCGAGCAGATGGCTCTTGCTTAAGGCGAAATCCTTGTAGTTGATATAATTCACCTTCGACTTGAACTGCCCTTCTTTCACCCGTTCCAAGATGAGACGGCATATAGGTTCTTCATCAAAAGATGCAGCAACTTCGGTTTTTGCAGCCAAATCATCCAATTG
>CAMKAR010000340.1 GCA_946410535.1 uncultured Bacteroidales bacterium | reverse complement strand
AGACCGCCGCTATCGACCACTCAGCCATATCTCCGCTGCAAAAGTACAACTTTTTTCATTTGCCCAATGCAGTTGTCAGAAAAAAAAGTTTTTTTGATGCTTTTGTCTTGATTTTATATATTGATAATCAATTGATTGTAAAATAAAGACTTTTCTTCTTGTGCTTTTGGTACCCATCTTTTCTTTTCCCGTTTCGATGAAAACACTATCTTTGCAAGGCTTAACGACGATACTGAAATGAGGAATCGCTGCATGTTTTTAGTTGCTGTGCTGCTCTCGGCGGCGCTTCTCTGGGCTTGCTCAAGGGACCGTTCACCCTTTACGCTCGATACAGCCCCACGCCATTTCAACGAACTGAGGGCCTTGGAATCGCTGCTGGAGACCGATCCTGCTCAGGCTGCCTTCAGCGTCGAAGGTTTGTTGGAAGCCGCTTTGGAGGCGCCTTTCACCACGCTTGACTCCATTGAGTTGGATTTGCGCGTCGTTCAGATGCAGTACAAAAACCGTTGGCTTGACGAAAATAGTCCTGAACTGGCACCAGTCGTTGCCTTCTACGATAGCCTGGCGGCCCTTTATCCGACAGATGAGGATTTGTGTTATCTTCGGGCCAACGCCCATTACTACAAAGGTGTGGAATATGCTTTCGCCAACGACGATGTGGAGGCTTTTAGGCATTATCTTGGTGCGTTGGGTGTGATGCGGCAGTTTCAGGCGTGGGACGAACATCCCTATGCCAAGCGTTTCATCGCCTTGACTTACACGCGTTTGTCGGAAATCCTTTATAGCTTCGGACTCTACGACAATGCGATGGAGGCTTGCCAACAAGCAACGACATATTTCGAGAATGATGCCGACCAGGCTGCCATGATGCGCTATGAGGCTAACATCTATCAGGCGGAGAAGGAATACGACAAGGCTTTGGCATGTTTCGGCCAGGCGAAAGATCTCGCGCCTCTTGGAGTGGATGATGGGGAACTTGCCCTCGGCGCAAAGCTGTTTGAGATGCAGCAGTACGACTCGGCTTATCCGCATCTGAAACGTGCTTTCGCCTCAGGCGACCCCATAGCGCGAGTGGATGCCGCCGCCAAGTTGTCCGAGATATGCCGCGTCAATGGGAAAGCTGATGAGGAGTTGCGCTACACCCGCTTCTACGTCGAGAGTTCGATGCGTGAGACCCGTAGGGCTGCCAAGAAGATGGAAATCGAGTACCTTTTCGACGAATTCAATCGCCCGACAGACGAGACCCCTTCCACGAACGGCAGTGGCAATGTGGCCTTGTTCGTCATCGTGGCTTTGCTCGTGACCCTTGCCGTTTTCATGGCTTTCATCATCATCCGTAACCGCAGTCGCATTTCGCATATAGAAAGCAAAATCACGACCATTGAGCAAAAACACGAGCAGGAAAACGCCGACAAGGATAGTGAGCTTGAGCAAATGGCACAACAACTCAACGACACGAGGAAGCAGCTGTTGGCCAACCGTCCGGGCTTCGATGAGGCTTGGAAAACGTTCTCCGATAGCGACATTGTGATGAAAATCAGGCATTCGGTGGAGGGCAAGGACATCATGATCAAGAATGTGGGTGTTTATCCTAAATTAAAGCTGAAAGAGATGGATTACATCGGGTTGGTACAGGAAGCCAACCGGTGCTTCCCTGGCTTCTCGTCGCGTTTCCTCAAGGATTATCCCGACCTCAACACGGCTGACCTTCGACATGGTTGCCTTGGAATGCTTGGCATGAATGATGCCGAGATTGCCGTGCTCGAAGGCATTTCATACAGCGGGGCCAACCGGCGGACCAACAAGATTCTTTCGGTGGTGGGCTTGGGCGACAACTTGGAACAAGCGTTGATTGATTACTTGAAAAGAATTATGTAAAATATTGGAAACTAATCATATAACATGATTTTGTTGATATTGCTTGAGAAAATAGACAAAGAAATAACTAACCAATCAGTAGAAAAAAGATAATTTTGTGCCAAATAATAGAACTATGAAGCGAATAATTGCATTTACGTTGCTTGTGCTGATGGCCGTTTCGGTCAATGCCCAAGCGAAGGCCAAACGGCTGAAGTCCTATCTTTCCACCACGACGTATTGTGCGCCAGGTGTGTCGCCCTATGTGGAAAATGCCATCGCATTCGACAGCCGGACGGCGGTTTACAAGGAGTTTGAGCCAGGCAGGTTCAAGTCGACCATCGAGATCCAGACCATTTTTAGGCAGGGTGACAAGATTTGCACCTACTCGAAAATCGCTTTGGACAGTCCTGTTGTGACCGACACGGCTAACCTCGCTGGTGCTTTCATCGACCAACAGCGCTTCACCTTGCCCAACGGCGAGTATGAGATGGAAATCAGCGTCACCGACATGAACAGTGGCGAGACGCTGCCAACGGTGCAGTCCACGGTGGAAGTCGCCTATCCCGACGGCACGCCAGCCATCTCCGACATCCTCTTGTTCGATACCTACGGGCAGGCCGCCAAGCCTACGGCTTGCACCAAGAGCGGCTACGACTTCCTGCCTCGCGTCTATCCCTTCTATGGATCGAACGACGAGAAAATCAACTTTTATGTCGAACTT
>CAMKAR010000339.1 GCA_946410535.1 uncultured Bacteroidales bacterium | reverse complement strand
CCAATCCCTTCAGCAATGGAGCCAAGGAAATCAAGGAAACCTACATGCGCATCTACCAGTTCGACTACCAGAAAGCCAACTGCTATCCTTCGGATTTCAATTATGCTGCATTGGATTAAGGAATAGATAAAAAGCCATCAAGCCTGTGCCTCAATTCGGCACAGGCTTTCTTTTTTTTGCATCTCGAAACAAACACACTTTTATTATGACTATGCTTAAAGAATACCTAAATAAGAAAGAATTAACAATCATTGCCGCTCGTCCAGCCATGGGAAAAACTACTTTTGCACTTCGCCTTGCTTCGGAGTTATGCAACGAGCAGCAATCCGTGTTATATTGTTCGCTTGAAATGGACGAGGACAAACTGGCCCAAAAACATTATGACAACCGAATAGTGGTTGACGATATCCCTCGTCAAAGTGTAGAACACATCAGGACGACAATACATAAAAATCGAGAGAAAGCTTTCCCCATCTCAATAGTGATAATTGACTATTTGCAGCTTATGAATGCCGGCTGCAAAAATAAAGACCGGGCGGAAGAATTGTATCACATACTTTTAGACCTGAAAAAACTGGCTGAAGAGGAAGACGTTTCGGTGATTGCCACATCCCAACTCAGCAGAAAAGCAGAGCTGAGAGAAGACCACCGCCCAAGAATCGAAGATCTGGTTTTTTCTGATGGCTGGAAAGATATTGTTGACAATGCCGTTTTCTTGTATCGCCCAGAATACTATCACATCGAAAAAGATGATTTGGGAGAAACAAAAAACAGGATGGAAATAATAGTAGCTCACTCCCACAAGAATCCTTGCAGAACATTCCTTTATAATTTTGCTACACCAATAGCAAAACAAGCAATCGCAACATACCTCTTCCTCGATTTTGATGGCGTGTTGAACACTACTAATTATGCCAAACTGCTTAGAAAAGAAGGCATCGACCATTATGATGAGTTTGGTGCCATGTTCGACCCAAAAACCATCAGCAATCTAAAATACATTGTTGATCATACTGGCTGTAAAATTGTTCTTTCATCCACTTGGCGAAACGAAGGCTGGATAAGAATGCAGGCGTTATGGAAAGACCGTAACCTTCCTGATGAGTTGTTTTCTATGACACCAGTCCTTCTGAGCACTACATACAAAGATGCCAATAGTGGCGAAATACTATCCGTCCCGGAACGCAATGCTAAAGCGCTCGAGATCCAGGCATGGTTGCATAAATACGCAACTCCTCCGTTCCAATATGTCATTCTCGACGATGAAAACGTCTTTTTCCGTAGTCAGCAGGGTCATTTGGTTCAGACCGATGAAAACGATGGATTAACCATCCAAAAGGCCTATGAAGCCATAAACATTTTGAACCGTTAGGAACATTTTTCGTTTGTCGTCAAGCCTGTGCTTCAATTCGGCACAGGCTTTTGTTTTCTTTGCAGCGTAATTCAAAACAAAACACCATGAACATCAAAGACTTATTACAAGACGATGCCTTAATGGCACTTGAAGACCAAATCATCATGTCATTTGAAGGATGTTGGAGCAAAGACAACGACTACACCGACGAGCGTAGTCTTATCCAGGTCAGGCAAAACATCATCAACCATCGTGTGCTGCAACATCAGGATTTGCTACTGCCCGACATCATAGCCTTCAATGACGCGATGCGCGAGGCTTTACGTGAAATGTTCGACAAAGCCCACGCCGTGTATGAAGCTAACAAAGGCTTCGGTGAAGATGTGGAAGTCGAGGCCTGCTGCTACCTCAGCAATGACTATCCGGCATTGCACCCCGTGCAAGGCGAGAACCGACAAAAGCTTTGGAATGCTTTGCAGGATTCAGGATGGAACCTGTTGTACGAAGGCGGCGTGGCTTTCCCTCTCCAATTGAAAGGGAACGACGATCCTGATTCCAACGACTTTGACGAATTTATCGGCATGAATTGTCCACCGCCCAACTGGAACGAAGGCCTTGACCAGGAACTGACCAAAGACCTGCACCTGATACAAGCCTTCCACAACCTGTTCGACCACACCGATTTTGCCATCACTGACTTCATCTATTGCCGTGATTTTTACTATGAAATCAAAGTTGAGTTCCGTAATGAAGCCCAGAAAAACCATTGATGCGGCTACTATCGCCCGACTGCTCAGTCACGAGGACGAGCACGGCATGGGGCGCATCTTCATGTATGCCTTCGTCAATGAAGTGATACGACAGAAACGACCATTCCCATTCGATTGTGAAACCGCTCAAGTAAACCCCAACTTGATGATTGTTGATAAACAAGGTAGCAGCATCGCCTTTGAGCAAAGGCGCAATCGACTTAGTTTAACCCTCAACGACCAACGAAGTGAAACTTCCGCATTCATCGAATACAAAGGTGAAGCCTATCGCCGAGTCCTTCTTGATTGGCTTGCTGCCTGCATCCGATACACTTCGCTGCAACCTGAACTTCGCAAAGAGCTGACAATATACACCAAACACATTCAAAGAAGAATTTGGTTTACAAAAGTTTTGCCTGTGCATTAATTCGGCACAACTTTTTTGTTATCTTTGCCACATAATATCGCCCCATGGAAAACCA
>CAMKAR010000338.1 GCA_946410535.1 uncultured Bacteroidales bacterium | reverse complement strand
TGCCGATCCAATTGCGCTGCAGGTCCTTCACCGACTCGCTCCATTCGACCGTTTCGAGGCCTTCGAGCAGGCGGTCGGCATAGGCCGTGATGCGCAGCAGCCACTGTTTCATAGCCTTGCGCTCCACAGGGAAGCCGCCACGCACCGAAAGGCCGTCGGCCACTTCGTCGTTGGCAAGCACCGTGCCCAAACCCGGGCACCAGTTCACCAAAGCCTCGGCTTGGTAGGCCAAGCGGTAGTTCATCAGCACTTCCTGTTGTTCCTTCTCGCTCATCGCCTTCCATTCAGCGGCGGTGAAGCTCAGCGGCTTGCTTTGGGCCACGTTGAGACCTTCCGTGCCGTGTTGCTCGAAGTAGGCAATCAGGTTCTTGATGGGCTGGGCTTTCTTGCAGCCATTGCAATAATACGAGTTAAAGAGCTGAATGAAAGTCCATTGCGTCCATTTGTAATATTCAGGGTCGCTGGTGCGCACCTCACGGTCCCAGTCGTAGCAGAAGCCGATCTTGTCCATCTGCTCGCGGTAGCGGTTGATGTTTTTCTCCGTCGTAATGGCGGGGTGCGTGCCCGTTTGGATGGCATATTGCTCGGCGGGCAGACCGTAGGCGTCGTAGCCCATCGGGTGCAGCACGTTGAAACCTTTCAGCCTTTTATATCTTGCATAAATATCCGAGGCGATATAGCCCAACGGGTGACCCACATGCAGGCCCGCGCCCGAGGGATAAGGGAACATGTCCAAGACGTAGAACTTGGGCTTGGTGTGGTCGATGTCGACCTTATAGATTTTGTTGTCGTGCCAGTATTGCTGCCACTTTTTCTCGATTTCGTTGAAGTTGTAATCCATATAATTGAGGTGTTGTTTGCTTGGATTGAAAAGAAACCGCAAAAATACAGAATTTTTTGTATCAAAACCACGAAAACTCGCCCCGAAAAGTGTATCTTTGCAGCGAAAAGTCGCCCCGAAAAGTGTACCTTTGCAGCAAAAAGTCGCCCAGAAAAGTGTAATTACAATATGTAAGTCATTATGTTTCAGAGAAAAATAGAGAAAACGCTTCAACAATGGAAATCAAAGGCTAACCACAAGCCTTTGGTCATCAAAGGGTGTCGTCAATGCGGAAAGACAAGTTCCGTAATTAGTTTTGCAAAACAAAATTACGAGCATGTGATTTACTTGGATTTCCATGAGCACAAAGAGTACAAAGCGTTCTTCGCGGGATCTTTGGACATCGACACATTGGCATTGAACATTTCCGTCGGCATCAAAAACGCGCAGTTCGTTCCGGGAAAGACCTGCTTGGTGCTTGATGAAATACAGGATTGCCCCAATGCCCGTTCCTCATTGAAATTCTTCAAGCTTGACGGACGATACGACGTGATTTGCACAGGCTCATTGTTAGGCGTGAATGGATACAAAACCAAAGAGGAGAAAGCGGAGGAGCAAAACGCCTCCATACCTGTGGGATTCGAGGAGATCGTCAATATGTATCCAATGGATTTCGAGGAATGGCTATGGGCCAATGGAATCCAACCGCAACACATTGATTATCTGCACAATTGTTTAGACCAAGAAAAACCTATCAACGAAGCCATCCATCAGCGGATGCGACAACTGCTGCTACGTTATGTGGTGGTGGGAGGCATGCCCGAAGTCGTGACAACCTTCATCAACACCAACAACATGAACGAGGTGCAGAACATACAACGCGGAATCATCGAAACCTACAAGGCCGACATGCTGAAATATGCACTTCAAGAAGACAAGGCACACATCCGTGAGTGCTTCGACTCCATTCCCGCCCAATTGGCCAAAGAGAACAAGAAGTTCCAATACGCCACCATCCGCAAAGGGGCGCGATCAAGCGAATACCGTGGCAGTTTGCAATGGATTGAGGATGCAGGCATCGTGCAGCGTTGTTACAACACATCCATCACCGAGCTACCTCTCGGTGGAAATGCCATCCCCGACGTGTTCAAGGTTTATATGACGGACATCGGACTTCTTGTCAGTATGCTCGACGAAGGCACAGCCTGGGACATCATGCAAGGCAACCTGTTGGGATACAAAGGAGCCATCTTTGAGAATTTAGCCGCCGACATCTTGACAAAGATGGGGCGCAAACTCTATTATTTCCAAAAAGAAGGAGGCATGGAACTGGACTTCTTGATTCGCTATAAAGGCGAATGCGTTCCTGTGGAGTGCAAAGCGCGGACAGGCAATGCCAAGTCGTTACAGACTGTATTGAAACACCCCGAACACTATCATGTCAACCATGCGTTGAAGTTAGGTGACTATAATGTAGGGCGCAACGGACCGATTCTCACCTTGCCTTTTTATATGGCGTTTTTGCTGAGGGATTTATAGAAGCATGTAAACCACATTTGCAAACTTTCGGACCATAAGTCGATTCTTTATGCGTTAAGGCCAGATAGTCTGAAAAACCATGATGGATTTTCCGCTATTCAAACAAACTCAACTCCCCGCTGGGCTTGATTCTCGTCTTCCCCAAATGCTTGTAAGCCAAATCAGTGCACTCGCGGCCACGAGGCGTGCGCATGATGAAGCCTTCCTGGATGAGGAACGGCTCGCAGACCTCCTCAA
>CAMKAR010000337.1 GCA_946410535.1 uncultured Bacteroidales bacterium | reverse complement strand
CCTGCGGCATATCATGGTAATGGATGTGAAGCTTGCTGGCGAGGTCGAAGCCTGCGTGACGGTAGAAGTCGATGTTGCCCTCCATTTGGAGCAGGCCGATACCCATCTCACGCGCCTTCTCCAACGCATAGTTTAGGAGTTTCAACCCATAGCCTTTGCGTTTGTAGTCAGGGTGAATGCTGATGGGGCCAAAGGTCCATGAAGGGAAGTGTTTACCATCGTCAAGGATGATCTCGGCTTTTGAGAACATCACATGACCGATGATTTTGCCATCCTCCTCCATCACGAAATCCAACTCTGGGATGAAGTCGGGATTGTGTCTATACTGGTTGAGCACATAATGCTCCGTGCATCCAGGACGATAGACGTTCCAAAATGCCTCGCGCGTCAGGTTTTCCACCTCACGCCAATCTTGCGGTTGTTCTAATCTTATGTTCATTGTTTTAATCAGTATAAGGAATATCGCACGAATTGATACCACCAACCTTGTTATTTACAATCACGTTGATAGCAAGTCGGTCGTACTTATACAGATTCCCTTGCTCGGGAAGCAAGTAGAATTCCTCCATCTGGCTTGCTGCTTTGCCGATGCACCAACACAAAATCGTATTGAATTTCAACCCTTTTCGTCTACTCACCTTATAAAGCCGCGTCACGTCGAAGGTCTTGGTAAGCGTCACCATTGGCATGGGCGACTTCATCCATAGCTCAAATGCCTGAGCCCGATTCGTGTCCTGTGGGTTGATTTCTTGTTTCATTGTAGGTATGCCACTTTGTCCATATCAATTTGACTACAAAAATACATGATTATTCGTTTCGAAACGAAACCCAAATGTGGACAATTACATGGACAATCTAAAAACAAATTAACATTGAAAATGAAAAATTTGTAGTTTTGTGATGAAAATCAAATCATATCAAAATGTCGAGACTTCTTTCCTTCTTAGTAATTGCTCTTTGCGCTTTGAATGGCTGGGCACAGAGTCCTCTCCTTAAATCGCATTGGACACAGAATCATCCTTACAATCAGTTTTGTCCAGCGGATCCTCTTGAGAATTATGCCCATTGTTATGCTGGGTGTCCCGCCGTTGCCATGGGGCAGATCATCAATTATCTGCAAACGACGCAAAACACCCGTTTTGACGATGGCGATGACTATTATTCCAATTACGCCGGTCGCAATTTCCATATTGACGACGATTGGGCGGCTTATTCTTTCCCTTCCTTCCCGCAGTTGAACGAGATGCTGGACTCCGTGGATGCCACCTTCCAGCGCCATGAGGAACTTAGCGACAAGCTGGCAGCTGCCGTGGTTTTTGCTTGCGGCACGGCCCTCACACAAGTCTATACGGCCTCGGGGTCATACGGTTCCGGCACATACGCAGTAAATCAGGCCTTTGAGGCCTACCAACGCTTTGGCTTTACAGATTGCGTGCTGTTTCGGGAGCCAGATTCCTTAATGTATGCCACCTTGATTTCCAATTTGCAAGCGGGTTACCCAGCTCATCTGGCTGTCGAGAATCCCGCTGGAACAGCCGGGCACAACGTCGTCGTTGATGGCTATCGCGAGTCGGACGGCAAGTTCCACATGAACTTCGGTTACGGTGGGTCATACGACAACTGGTATGATATCCCTGATCCCAATTTCTTTTACGGATTGACCAAACTGGAGGGAATCATACTGAATATCATTCCTGTTTCGGATACTTTGGCTGTTCATGAGACGACTCTTCAACAGCAACTTGAAGTTTATCCCAATCCTGTTTCCGACGTGCTTTATCTGAAAGACCTTCCTTGCGAAACGGTGAAGTACTCCATTTTCAATGTGTTAGGCCAAGAGGTGACCACAGGAACTACAAGCGGTAGCATCTCTGTTGCCGGATTGCAAAACGGCGTTTATTTCTTGCAGATCAAGGGTGAAGGACTTCTTGAAACAAGGAAGTTTGTGGTGAAGTAACTCATCGTGTCAGCACTGAAGTCGATATTATCAAGTAGAATCAGCGGCTACGATGCCAAAGCATTGGCCCAAGCCGACTTCAAAGAGGAATTGTTTCGGTTGCTCTTCGACCCCGACAAGCGCACTTCCGACAACGCCGCCTGGGTGTTGACCCATTTGCCCAAGACCGCCAATGCTTGGTTGTCCGAACGTCAAAACTTCCTCATCGATGAGGCCATGCGTACATCAAGCACCACCAAACGCCGCCTCATCATGAACCTCTTGGATCGGACCATCTTCGACCCCGACCACATCCGCACCGATTTCCTCGATTTCTGCTTCAACGCCATTCTTTCCGATGAACCCATCGGCGTGAAGAGCTTGGCCATCAAGTTGGCCTACGCGCAGAGTGCCCATTACCCCGAGCTGCTCGAAGAGATCGACGCCACCCTTCGGATGATGGAGCCCGAGGAACTTCCAGCGGCTTTGAAGCACCTCAGAGGGAAGATGCTGGCTAAAGAAACTACAAACAACAAAACAGAATAAACTAATGGAAGATCAACACCCCATCCAAGAAGGCTATATGCCTTATCTAGGCTACCAGACTTACTACCGCATTGTCGGTGAACCTTCAAACAAGCCCGCACTGCTTTGTCTGCATGGCG
>CAMKAR010000336.1 GCA_946410535.1 uncultured Bacteroidales bacterium | reverse complement strand
GCCATATTTCTCGATAAAATCGGAAAAATACTTTTGGAAGCGTTCGCCATTATAGTTGAAGCCTGCCGAGGTGGAGAGGCCTGCGCCAGCGCCAACAATGACGGCATCGGCCTTTTGCAGAGTCTGCTGAAGTTTCTGAATGCTATCCATTTGATTTGTTGTTGTCTTTGCTATACCTATGGATTTTATTCGACCTATCCTTCTGTGTTCCACGGGCATAGACGATGTCAGGGTAGCCAAAGCCGACGATGAGACCCGTGTAGTGGTCGGTGGGGATGTTGAGCATCTTGCGGGCTTCGGGTACCAACTCGTTGAGCACCTCGCTCGGGTAGCTCATGATAGCCGTGCCCAAGCCGAAAGCGTTGGCTAAAAGCTCAAAATAGGCTGTTGCGATGATGCAGTTGGCCTTGGCGTCTTCGGCCCATTTGCCGCTGCATTTCTCATGGGCGATGAAAAGATGAGGTGCACCACAAAACAGCATGTCACCTTCGCGAACAGTCTCTTCGCTCTCTTTCATCTTGCCGTAGAAGAATGGGCTGAAGCTATGCGTGTAAATGCCACGTTTGGCCAAACTTTCCATCTTGTCGTAGGCCACCTGCCAAATCTCGTCCACACGCTTTTTGTCATCGATGACAGTGTATTCCACATTACAGGAGTTGCCGCCCGTAGGGGCGTTCTCCATCGCAGAAAGGATATGGTCGAGGATGACTGGATCGACGTTGTCGTCCATGAAGCGGCGACACGAGCGGCGGTATTTCACCAAGCGTTCCATCTGCTCACCTATGTTCTTGTCGGGTTTGGGTGTCGAGGTCTCTGGCTTTTTGCCAAAGATGGAGATGGCACCTTCGGGGCATACTGCCAGACAGTGCTCGCAACGCCAGCAGCCGCGCCAACCGTAGCGTTCGAAAGGCTGCATCACGGGCATGCCGTTCTGCATTTTCAGCACCATGCCGGTGCATACATTCACGCATTGGCCGCAACCGATGCATTTGTTTCTGTCAACCTCGAAATGAGTGGTGGATTCTATGGTCATAGTTATTCCATCGTTATCACAATCTTACCGCCCGCGCCGCCTTTCTCCAAGAGGGTGTGCGCTTCCGCGATTTCATTCATCCGGAACACTTTGGCGTACAGCGGCTTGATGTGCTGCTCGTTAATCAAACGGAAAAGCGAGTCGATTATTTCCTGTTTCGGAAAATTGCTGAAAAACCCGCTGAGAAACACGCCATTGGGAATGTATTTGATAGGGTCGAAATGCTCCACGGTGAAGACATTGCCCAAGATGCCTGTGTTGCACACATAGCCTGGACGACTGACACAGCGCAGACTGTCCTGCAAGGTGGCGGGGCCTACCAGTTCCAAAACCTTGTTTGGACGCATATCGTTGGGCAGTCTTTCCGACAAATGGCCGTCATCGATGCAGCAGAAGTCTGCCCCGATGTTTTTCAGACGGTCGAAGTCCTTTTCCTTGCGGCAAGCCGCAATCACATTGACACCCAATGCTTTACCGAGTTGGATGGCGGCCTGTCCGACGGTGCTGGTGGCACCACGTACCAACAATATGTCGCCTTCGTTAAGCAATAGGCACTCCGTCAGCGAGCCGTAAGCCGTGAAATAGGTTTCTGGAATGGCAGCCAGCGACACCCAGTCCAAATCCGTTTCCACGTTAAAGACATTGGAAGCGGGCAGCAATGCATACTCGGCATAACTACCGTTGAACGAGCGGCCCATACCTCCCATCAGCGCAATGACTTTGTCTCCTTTCGAAAAATGGCTGTCGGAAGGGTCGGCAATCTCCCCCACGCACTCGATGCCTGGCACGATGGGTTTCTGAATATAGTCGTTCTCGATTTCGAACATCCGCAGTAGGGCTTCGGAGTGGTTCAGTCCAGCGGCGTGAATCTTCACCAACACCCAACCCGAACGTACCTCGGGAACAGGAATTTCAGAGGCTTTCATTTCCTCCGCCGAGCAACGATGATCTAATTGTATTGCTTTCATTATCATTGAAACTATCAACTATTAACTCTAAACTCATAACTGACTCTAAACTCTACACTCTCAACTCTCAACTACCTTCCAGCATTGCGGGTCAGCAGCAAAGAAATCATGCGTGTAACCATACGCCACAGCGGGACAACCCCGGCAAAAGCGTAGCAACTCACATTTGCCGCATTTCTCAAACTTCTCGTATTGGCGGTAATAGTCCATTTTCGGCGAGGTCCAGAGATCGTAGAGGGGAGTTTCAAAGACGTTGCCCACCTTGCTTTCAAAGCGGCGGCAGGCCATCACATCGCCGTTGGGCAAAACGGTGAAATGTCCGTGACCACAGTTGCATCCGTCGTAAATGGTATCATCGTCTAAACCCTCGGGTATCTTGAATTTCCCAATCTCGTGCAGATACAAGCCCCAAAGATGGTCTTTCAGGTTGAAGGTGGTTTTGCAACTATCGCCGTAGTCCATGTACTTTTTCCAACAGGTATCCAACACCTGGCGGTACTGTTGCGGCGTAAGGTGTGCGCTCTTTTCCAAGCTTGTGGGGCAGTAGCGCGCAAAGGCGAACACGTCAGCCTCGTACTTCACCACAGTATCGATGATTTCC
>CAMKAR010000335.1 GCA_946410535.1 uncultured Bacteroidales bacterium | reverse complement strand
TGTGCAATTTCACCTATTTTATATTCTTTCCACTCTTCCATAAATGAGAATTTACACGATTATTTAAACTCAAAAGCACTTCATTTTTCATTCATATTTTTACCCATTTAACTCAGGAAGCGACGATGAGACAGTTTTACGTTGTTCTGGTTGACCATGGCATAGTGCATGGTGGTGTCGATTTTGACGTGACCGAGGAGTTTCTGGACTTGCTCGACGGGCATGCCTTTGTCGATGGCCATGGTAGCCAATGTCCTGCGGAATTTGTGGGGATGCACCCTTGGCACCTTGGCTTCCTTGCCAATTTTGCGCAGGCGTACTTCGACGCCTGAGATTTGCAGGCGACGATGCGGCTTGGCCAAAGAGACGAACAGAGCCTTGTTTTTGTCGCGGCGGCTGTTGAGGTACTCCTGCAGGTGAATCTTGGCGCGGGCGTTGAAATAGACGATGCGTTCCTTGTTTCCTTTGCCGAAGACGATGCATTCGCGCTCGTTGAAGTTGACATCCTCACGGTTGAGCTTGACCAGCTCGCCGACACGCATACCCGTGGAGGCCAAGAGATCAATCATAGCAAGATCGCGGGGATGGACACAGGTGTCGCGCAGGTTCTCCAAGGACTCATCGGTTAAGACCTCTTTGATTTGTGCGCCGGTCTTCACCTTGTGGATCCTGCGGACGGGGCTTTTGATGATGTAGTCCTCTTCTTCGAGCCAGGCGAAGAAAGATGAGAAGATGCGGCGGACGTTGTCGACCGTGACGCGGCTGGCCTTACGCTTGCGCTGGAACACGGCGAGATAGGCGCGGATGTCTTCGGTGGTGTAGTCGGTGACGCGCTTGGGCATAGTCTTGTAGAGCTGCTGAATGGTGTTGCCATAATAGCGGACGGTGGGGCCGCTGCAGCCTTCGACCTGCTTGGCCGAGAGGAAGGAATGCAAGAGGCTTTCGTTGGTTTCGTCGGTGGCCTGCTTGGTTTCTTCGTCAGCAGTGATGTTGTACTTGCTGACGACACGCAGCAGTACACCATTCAGCAGTGCCATTTGTTCGACATTCAAAGCCTCAGCCATTTCGTTGCTAATTTCTACAATCAATTTTTCTTTCATAGGTACTTCGTATTTATGTTGTTAAACATCCTATAACGAAGACACCAAGTTTTATTGTTAAATTGTGAAGCCTATATTGCCCAGCTGCTTGCGGATTTCATCCTCCAGCTGGTGACTTTGCTCAAATAAGTCGTGGAGTTCGCTTGTGAGCCGTTCCATCTTTTCCTCGAACGGTTCTCCGTCGTCTTCTTGCTCAGCGATGCCAACATAGCGGCCAGGAGTGAGAATGAAGTCTTGTGCACCTATTTCTTCGAGAGTCTTCACAGCACAGTAGCCTTTCTCGTCTTGTAGGGTGCCGTTGCGGTAGTCGGCAAAAGTCTGGGCGATGTGGTTGATGTCATCGTCGGTCAGTTCACGTAGCTTGCGAGTGACCATAGTGCCCATGTTGCGGGCATCGATGAAAACGACTTTGCCCGGTTGGGATTTCTGGCGGCTGAGGAACCACAGACATACGGGAATGCCTGTGCTATAGAACAGCTGGCTTGGCAGGGCCACGATGCCTTCCACGAGGTCGGCCTGCAAAATGTTTTTACGGATTTCGCCTTCGCCTCCGCTCTGGCTGCTCAGCGAGCCGTTGGCCAGCACCATGCCGATGCGTCCCGAAGGCGACAGGTGGCTGATCATGTGTTCCAGCCAGGCAAAGTTAGCGTTGCCCGCTGGCGGGATGCCGTATTTCCAACGGACATCCTCTTGGAGCTTATCAGCGCCCCAGTCGCTCATGTTGAAAGGCGGATTGGCCATCACGAAGTCAGCTTTCAGCGTGGGGTGACGGTCGTCGAAGAAGGTGTCGGCGTTACGGTCGCCCAGGTCGGCCTCAATGCCACGGATGGCGAGGTTCATCATGGCCATCTTGCGGGTGTTGGCGTTGATTTCCTGACCGAAGATACTCAGGTTCTTGATGTCGCCTTGATGATGGCGAACGAAGTCGGCACTCTGGACAAACATGCCACCGCTTCCCATGGCGGGGTCGTAGCAGCGGCCTTTGTAAGGCTGCAGCACGGCCACGATGGTGCGGACGATGCAGCTGGGCGTGTAGAATTCGCCTGCGTTCTTGCCTTCGAGCGAGGCAAACTTGGAGAGGCAGTATTCGTAGGTACGGCCCAAAAGGTCTTTGTTCTCTTCCTGTTTGCCCAATTCGATGGTGTTGGTGAAAAGGTCGACGACATCGCCGAGACGACGCTTGTCAAGCTCGGGACGGGCGAAGTTTTTGGGCAAGATGCCTTTGAGGCGGTCGTTCTCTTTCTCGATCTCCATCATGGCGTTGTCGATGACCTTGCCAATCTCTGGGGTGTGGGCGGCTTCGGCGATGACGCTCCAACGGGCATCGGCGGGCACATAGAAAATGTTTTCGGACACGTATTCGTCTTTGTCCTCCTCGAAGCCGTCGCCTTCGTCGACCAGCTGTTGGTGTTTTACGTCGAAGCAGTCGGATATGTATTTCAGAAAAATGAGGCCGAGCACCACGTTTTTATACTCTGCCGCGTCGATGGAGCCGCGCAGCAGGTCGGCAGCTTTCCATATCTTGTCTTCAAAGCCTATGTCGGC
>CAMKAR010000334.1 GCA_946410535.1 uncultured Bacteroidales bacterium | reverse complement strand
CCTTCGGCCTTGGTGCTGCCGTAGACCGACTGTGGGTTGATGGGGTCGTCCACTTTGTAGGGCTCCGTGGCATCGCCGCCAAATACATAGTCGGTGGAGACGTGGATGAGCAGCGCATCATGTTTATTGCAGGCTTCGGCCAACACTTTGGGCGCGAAGGTGTTGACCAATGTGGCCATTTCTGGTTCGTCTTCCGCCTTGTCGACGGCGGTGTAGGCCGCGCAATTGATGCAGGCCTCGATGCAGTTTTTCCCAAAGCATTCCTCTACGGCGGCTTTGTTGCAGATGTCCAAGGTGTCGATGTCGGTGAAAAGCCAATGGTGACGCGTGTCGGCAAGCGAAATCTTTTGCAGCTCTGTTCCCAATTGGCCATTGCAGCCTGTGACTAATATGTTCATTTTTCAGTAGTTTTAAAAGTTATGTATGAATGCTATGCCCAATGATTCCTTGATTTGGAGCTTGGGTACGTTGTCGACTACGGTCTCCACACCGTCAATCTCTTCGTAGACGGGGAAGGTGGTGTTATGGTCGTATTTGAGGTGGACAAACAGCACGGTCGTCAAGTGTTTGCTGATGGCGAAGTTGAGGGTGTTTTCCCAGTTGAGGTCAAGGCGGAGCCTGTCGTCGTCGCGTTTCTCGGTGTAGTTGTAGAACACATTGAGCATCGTGGTGTAGGTGATGTTCTTGCCAATGGGTTGGTTGTAGTTGATGATGGCGTTGACGCCGACCGCTGCGGCGACGTTTTCGCCAGGGATCCATAGACTGTCTTGGTCGTAATAGCCTTTCTTGACGCCAAAGCTGCCTGCGTCGGCGAGGTCTTGGTTCATCACGAAAGTGACTTTGCCAGCCATCGGGCTCAAGAAGATCTGGAAGCGTTCGTCGGGGCCTTTGTAGGTGTAACCAGCCGAAACGGTGAGGTAGGCAGGGGCGAAGAAACTGGAAATCACGGTTGAGTCGTTGGGGTATTTGTAGCCGTTGGCAAACTGTGTGTTGAAGGTGGCCACCATCGAGATGTTCCAGCGTGTCTTGCTGTTGAGCGACAGGGAGTAGGTGAGGTCGATTTTGTCGTCTTGCTTCTCGATGCGTTTGTCGGCATAACGCGAGAGCCCGAAGGCGAAGGCTCCGGTCAGCCTTTGCTCGAAGGCTTTCTTTTTGTCGAGCAGTGTAAAGTTGGCAAAGGCTTTTCCTGCGGCGGAGTTTTCGCCGCCAGCTGCCCAGTTCGAGAGGGCCAATTGGTTGATGTTCAAGCCATAATTGCCATGAAAACTGAGCCTTTCGCTCAAGATGTTGATGATGTTTTCTTTGGGCTTGGGGCCATCGGGGCGCTTGGGCATGATGGAGTCGAGGTGGCGGTTGATGGCCGCCAGCTCGGCATCGATGATTTGGCTTTCGTTGAGGCTTTGTTCAAGGTGTTGGTTCATGATGTCGATGGTGTGTTGCAACTGGGCGACGTCCTGGCCTATCTCGGTCTGTTGCAAGGTGAGCAGTTGCTTGATGCGGATGTAGTCGAGCGTGTTTTGGCAGATGGAGTCGACTTGGGAGGTCATAAAAGCATACCTCCCTTGCCCGAACAACGGGAAGGAGGTAGCTGTTGATATGAAAATCAATAAGATACGTAATAATGACCTAACTTTCAATCTCATCACGACACGAATCGTTGTTTTCAATCGCAAATATAAGCGTTTTTATGGGACAAACGCAAACTTTGGGCGATTTATTACTCAGCGTCGGGCGAAATTTTGTGGTTGGTCTGGTAGAGATGTTTCTTGACGTTCTCGTACTGGTAGCTGACCTTGGTCCAGATCTCGACGTTTTTCTTGATGCCCAAGATGCGTCGGGTGGCGATGCGCAGGTCTTCGCCGAGGCTGTGATAGATGACCCCTGAGACACCGACGTAGAACGGACGGGCGCATTCCCTGGCAATACGCATGGCTTTGTAGATACAACTGCCGAACCATGAAATGTGTTCGTTGCCGTTGTCTGACAGGTTCTTGGTGCCCATGATGTGCCCATGGTCGAGACCCATCGAAAACTCCAGCCCGTTGATGGTCGAAAACTGGTCCTTGAAGTCCTCGCTAAGGGCATGGGCGATCTTGAGAGCGCCCTTGACGCCTTGCGACAGCGCTTCGTCGCGACCGGGATAAACGATGAGGAAAGCGAAGGGGGAGAAGCAATTGACGAAAGCGCCTGTTTGCTCAGCAATGGCGGTAATCACCTCCTTATACATGGTGTAGATCATGGCGGTCTTTCTTCTGCCGTTTTCCTTAAGGATATAGGCTAAGTTCTTGATTTCGAAATAGACCACGGTAGCTTCCATGTAGATGCCTGAGCAGCCCAAGTCGATCTTTGCGGCATCGTTGACGTCTTTCGTCTCGATATACTCAAACTCGGCATCGGCATAGGCCGACAGCTTTTTGCCCAATGGTTCGTTCCAACTCATCGCTTTTTACTCCATGTTTGTGTAAACGGCTTGAATGTCTTCGTCTTCGTCGAGCTTGTCAAGGAATTTCTCGATTTCAACCATCTGTTCGTCGGTGAAGCTGACGGTTTGGTTGGGGAAACGCTGGAGGTTGGCTTTCACGATGTTGATCTTGCGCTCCTCAAGTGCGTCGTGCATGGTGCCGTAGTCGGTCCAGGCGGTGTAGACGGTGGTCGTGGTG
>CAMKAR010000333.1 GCA_946410535.1 uncultured Bacteroidales bacterium | reverse complement strand
GCCCCTACAACGCCCAAGGCAAGCGTATGACGTCGTTCGCCTCGGTGTTTGTCACGCCGCTCGTCGACGACACGATTGAAATCGTGGTCGAGCAGTCGCGACTCTCGTGGGACACCTTCCGCAGTGGCGGCGCGGGCGGACAGAACGTGAACAAGGTGGAATCGGGCGTGCGCCTGCGTTACCAATACAAAGACCCCTACACGGGGGAGGAAGAGGAAATCCTCATCGAGAACACCGAGACCCGCGACCAGCCCAAGAACCGCGAGAATGCCTTGCGCCTCCTGAAGTCGCAACTCTACGACCGCGAGATGCGCCACCGCATGGAGGAGCAAAACAAGATTGAGGCCGGCAAGCTGAAAATCGAATGGGGCTCGCAAATCCGCAGCTACGTGTTCGACGACCGCCGCGTGAAAGACCATCGCACCAACTACCAAACCTCCGACGTTCAGAGTGTGATGGACGGCAACATCGATGCCTTCCTGAAGGCCTATTTAATGGAATTTGGGGGTAAAAAAGAGTAAAATGTTGAATTTGGCATAATTATTGCGAAATATTCATATCTCAAATTAATTACTAACAACTACTAAATCTCATGACAATGAAAAGATTAGGCTTTATCATGGCTTTTGTAGCCATCATGTGCTTCGGCATGTCGAGTGCCATGGCCCAAAACACCAATCCAGCCATCACCAACTTCGTGCAGCAGTACTTCCCACAGGCCACGGTCCAGATGGTGATGCCCGATGAAGATGACATCGACGTCATACTGAACGACTACACCAAGATCGAGTTCCGCCTCAACCACGAATGGAAAAAGGTGGACTGCGAACATGCGACCACTTATACCACCGTGCCTGCCGAACTTGTCCCCGAACAAATCACAGCTTACGTAAACTCCAATTTCCAAGGCGCAACCATCAAGAAGCTCGAAAAGAAATACATGGGCGGATGGGAGATTGAACTGAGCAACGGACTTGAGGTGAAGTTCAACAGCAGTTTCAGAGTATTGGAAGTTGACGACTAATCTTGACCGCCATGAAGAAAATCGTTTATTTAGCCCTTTTCATCGGCTTCGCCCTGACCAACACTTCATGCAATGGAGACAAAAAGGCTCAAGCCATCAATGCCTTCGTAAGGACTTACTTCCCTGACACAGAAGTGATTGCCAACATCAAAGACGGTTTGGACTGTGATGTCACCCTCAGCGACTACACCCAAATCGGGTTCGACGGCAACCTGTTCGGAAAACTCGAATGGGACGAGGTGGATTGCAGCCATGCTGCCACTTCAGCAGCAGTGCCCGCCGCATTGGTTCCTGTTGAAATCGCCAACTATGTGAGCAAAATCCATGGCACACAATCCATCACGAAAATCTCCAAGGACAACCGTGGCTGGGACATCAAATTGAGCAACGGCATCGAAATCGAGTTCGACAAGCGATTCAATGTCATTGATTTCGATGATTAAGAGTTGACACACCACATTTTAGAAGCGGATTTGGGACGCCCAAGTCCGCTTTTTTTTGTTTTTTGGCCCCGAATTATCATTATGTTTTTCAAAAACCGTAATTTTGCGGCAATAAAATCAAGCACTATGATTACTTTTTTCATCGCGTTAGCCGTCTTGATTCTCGGCTACATCATCTACGGAAAATTCATCGAGAAGCTATTTGGCGCTGATCCACAACGCACTACACCTGCCATCACCATGGCCGATGGTGTCGACTACGTGCCAATGAAACCTTGGCGAATTTTCTTGATTCAGTTTTTGAACATCGCCGGTGTGGGTCCTATCATCGGGGCCATCATGGGTGCCCAGTTTGGCACGGCCTCGTTCCTGTGGATTGTGTTGGGCAGCATCTTTGCCGGTGCCGTCCACGACTACCTCTCGGGCATGATTTCGCTTCGTGACAAAGGCGCAAGCCTGCCCGAAATCCATGGCACCTATTTAGGCAACGGAGCCAAACAAGTGATGCGTGCCTTCACCGTCATCTTGATGATTTTGGTCGGCGTGGTGTTCGTCAACACGCCCGCCACGCTGCTCAACGCGCACTTCACACCTGGCTGGAATCCTTATATCTGGATTGCTATCATCTTAGTTTACTATCTGATTGCCACCTTGTTACCAATTGATAAAGTCATCGGGAAAATCTATCCCATCTTTGGCATTCTGCTTTTGGGCATGGCCGTGGCCATCTTCATCGCTTTCCTTATCTACAAACCCGAAATCCCGGAGTTGTGGAGCGGCCTGCAAAACCGTCACCCCGACGCAGCCAACAACCCCATCTTCCCGATGATGTTCATCAGCATCGCTTGCGGCGCCATCTCCGGCTTCCATGCCACGCAGTCGCCCTTGATGGCGCGTTGCATGGTCAACGAGAAACAAGGCCGCCCGATTTTCTACGGTGCCATGATCACCGAAGGCGTGGTTGCCTTGATTTGGGCTGCCGCTGCCGCCTATTTCTTCGGACCTGACAGCGTGGTCGATGTCACTGGCAAGAGTGGTGCCGCCATTGTGGGCATCATCGCCAACACTTGGTTCACCCCCGTTATCGCCGTCATCACCATCTTGGGTGTCATCAGCGCGGCAGTCACCTCGGGCGACACAGCCCTGCGCTCGGCCCGACTCATCATCGCCGACTTCATGCACTACGACCAGAAG
>CAMKAR010000332.1 GCA_946410535.1 uncultured Bacteroidales bacterium | reverse complement strand
ATAATCTATTTCAAAAACTTTGAAAATCATTTTGAAAGATTTTCAATTAGATTTTTGACAGATTTCTTGCCCGAAAGGGCAATTCCATTATTGCTTTTTCCTATCTTTGCAGCATATTGCAGTAAAATGGAGAAAAACCGCCCTCAGATACTTATCACAAACGACGACGGCTACGCCGCCAAAGGCCTGCGTAAGTTGGTCACGCTGATGCGCACCCTTGGCGATGTGACGCTCATCTCGACGGACGAGGTGATGTCGGCCAAGAGCCATTCCTGCACCATCCGTGAGAGGATTTATGTGCGCCTCGTGCATGAGGAGGAGAGCTTCAAGGAATACCGCTGCAACGGCACGCCCGTCGACTGCGTGAAACTCGGCTACCAGAAGCTGATGCCGACGCCGCCCGACTTGGTGGTCTCAGGCATCAACCATGGGATGAACGCCGCCACGACGGTGGTGTATTCGGGCACCATCGGCGCCGTCATCGAGGCTTGCATGAACGACTTGAACGCCATCGGTTACAGCCTCTTCAGCCTCGACCCTGACGCCGACTTCGACCACCTCGACACGTTCATCCTCGAAATCACAAAGAAGGTGCTGAAGGAAGGCCTGCCCAAGGGCGTCTGTCTCAACGTGAACTTCCCCAAACGCAGCGAAGAGCCAATTAAAGGCATTAAAGTTTGCCGCCAGGCGGCCTGCCGCTGGGTGGAGTATTTCAATGATCATTTCGATGAAAAGGGTGTGCAGTATTACGACCTTGAAGGCACCTTCGAGAGCGATGACGTCATGCCCGACACCGACCTCTGGGCCTTGCAGAATAACTACATCTCTGTAGTGCCCACCTGCTTCGACTGGACGGCACATTCGCAGATTGAAACAATGAAAGAATTTGAAAACATAACTATTGACGCGAGACTTCGTGACACGAGACGCGAGACTATGGATAGTCCCGAGTCACGCAGTCCCGTGTCCCGTGTCAAATAATACATTTATGAAAATCAAGGATAACTTTTGGCTTGGCTTGTTGGCGGGAGCGGCTTCTTTCGGGCTGTTCTATTTTCTGCTGAGCCTTGTCAATTGGGAGAAACTGGGCATCTTCGCCGATAGGGCGCCGTTTCTGTTGGCTTTCATCCCCGGGGTCGTCTTGTTCAGGATGATGCTCGTGAAGTGGAACCTCGAAAAGATGGGTAAGGGCGTGCTGGTCGTCACGGTGGTCGGGATGCTGCTGGTCTTCTTCCTTGTTAAATCAACCGTAAACCCATGAAATACTATATCATAGCAGGCGAGGCTTCGGGCGACATGCACGCCTCCAACCTCGTGGCCGAGATCAAGAAGAAGGACAAGAAAGCCGAGTTTCGGGGCTTTGGTGGCGACATGATGCAAGCCCAAGGCGTCGAATTGGTGAAGCATTACCGCTTGATGGCCTATATGGGCTTCGTGGAGGTGGCGGCCAACCTGCGCAAGGTGTTGGGCAATATCGCCCAAGCCAAGAAAGATATGATTGACTATCAGCCTGATGCGGTGATTTTGGTGGATTATCCTGGCTTCAACCTGCGCATGGCTAAGTTCGCCCACGAGAGGGGCTTGAAGGTGTTTTATTACATCTCGCCTCAGGTGTGGGCATGGAAACGCCGTCGTGTACATAAGATCAAGGCGTCGGTGGACAAGATGCTGGTCATCCTGCCTTTCGAAGAGGAGTTTTACAGACGTTATGGCGTGGACGTGACCTACGTCGGCAACCCCTTGCTCGATGAGTTGGCCAAGTCGGGCAGCCCCAACCGCTCGATTTTCTTGCGCCGCAACAGCCTCGGCGAGAAACGCGAAATCATCGCCTTGTTGCCTGGTAGCCGCAAACAAGAGGTGAAACGCATGTTGCCCGTGATGCTGAAGATGGTGCCGCGCTTCCCCAACTACCAGTTTGTCGTGGCTGGCGTTTCGTCGCTCGACAAGGACTTGTACAAGCAAATCATGGGCAAGACCGACGCTTTCTTCGTCGAGAACCAGACCTACGAGTTGCTGCAAAACTCCAGCGCCGCCCTCGTCACCTCTGGCACGGCCACACTCGAAGCGGCCTTGTTCACCGTCCCCGAGGTGGTGTGCTACAAGGCCACAGGATTTTCCTATCGTCTGGCTAAGTCGATGATCAAGGTGAAGTACATCTCCTTGGTCAACTTGGTGATGGATAGGGAGGTGGTCAAGGAATTGATTCAAAACGACTTGACGGAAGAAAACGTGGCCAAGGAGCTGGAGGGCATCTTGCATAACGGCAAGCGTCAGCGTCAGCTGCTTGAGGATTATGAGGAACTGAAAGGCCGTCTGGGCAACGCCGGCGCTTCGGAGAAAGCTGCCGAGGTCATCCTGACCGCGATGAAGAAGAAAGGATGATATGCCTGTTTGTATGAAAACCAGTTGAATCCATATTGTCGCCATGACGGACTACGCCAAATATCCCTTCGTTAGGATGCTGATTCCCTTCGCATTGGGTGTTTGGTGTTGCGTTTGTATTTCATCGTTTCGTCTTACTCCAACTGTTACCATCGGCATTGCCTTGGCCTTGTTTGCCATGGCTGCGGTGACGGCTTTTGTCTTGAAGAGCTACCGCCACAACTGGGTCTTCGGTGCGGTCATGGCTTGCTATCTTGTTTTGGCTGGTTATGCCTTGACGCAAGT
>CAMKAR010000331.1 GCA_946410535.1 uncultured Bacteroidales bacterium | reverse complement strand
AATGTAGGGGAAGTCGAACTCCTTGCCGTTGTGGGCGCAGAGCTGGGCTTCGGGGTAGTCAAAGTAGCGGTTCAGCATGTTGGCGAAGTCGGTAAGCAACGCTTTTTCGTCGTGGCTGTAAAATGATTTCAGGCGAAAGCGTTGGCCGTTGAAGAAACCCACCGAGATGCACACGATTTTGCCAAATTCGGCATAGATGGCGGCGCGGTCGTAAATGGACTCGGGCGTGGCGTTTTCGTCGCCTTTGCTGATTTGCTCGGCTTTGTGCGACCATAGTTTCTGCATCCGTTCATTCAGCTGGTCGAATGATTTTTCGTGCGAAACGGTCTCGATGTCGAGGAAGAGGATCTTTGAGAAGTCTATCATATTTGTGTCATTTGTAGGGCTGTCACAGTGTGGCAGCCGTTGTGTTTGGTCAGTGGTAGGGCTGTCACAGTGTGGCAGCCGTTGTGTTTGGTCGGGGATTGAAATCTCCCGTTGTGTTCTTGTCGTCCTTTCAGGACTCGGTTGGTGTCGCTAAACGTTATCTAATTTCCAGAAAATCATCGTATTTCCCTGTCGGTTCATTCGCCTCAATTCTCATATTGGTAATTAATGAGTAAGGTGTGCCCTCGCCGCAGAGCAGCGTGAATCGTTCCAAATCCTTCTCTTCGCCTTCGGCCTCGATGTGGACGCAATCGTTGGCGATATCGTTTTCCACGTAGCCCGTCACGTTGCATTGCAGGCCGTAGCGGTGCACATAGCGACGGAAGCCTACGTTGAAAACCCTACCGTAAATCCTTATGGAATAGGCTTTTGTCATAGGGCAAACTTGATTTCGGGGACGCTTTTCAGGCCATCGTAAACGGCGTTCATTTGTTCTTGGCTTTCGAGGTCGATGTTGTAGGTGTAGGTGATGTAATTTCCTTTGGCACTGGCTCTTGCGCTGACGAAGTTATGCACGGTTTGGCAGTTGCCGAACACGCGGCTGATGTTTGCCTTGCTCTCCTCGATGGGCACCGTGGCCGCCACGATGACCTTGATGTCTAAGTTTTGCGGGAAGATGATCTTGTTGGGGTCAGTCATTTTGATGGTGTTTGTTGGAGTGCAAAGATAGTAATCTTTGCTTGAATAAGTAGATTTTTCGGATAAGAAACGGCAAATAATGGGTGGAAATACAATATTTTTGTAATTTTGCACTATCAAAGCAAAACGATGGCTTATGCTTAGCTTATGGTTGTCCATAAAAGTGTTCATCAAAGGCATGATCATGGGAGTGGTCAATGTGTTCCCCATATCGAGTGGCACGATTTCGCTCGTTTTGGGTGTGTATGAGCGTTTTATCAATGCAATCAATTCACTGAGAATCAAGAATTTCAAGTTATTGTTTAAGGGCGAGTTCAGCGAGTTTGCACGCATCACTGATTTCAGGTTCTTCATTACGATTGTTTTGGGAATCCTTGCGGGTATGGTGTTGACTGCCGTGTTTTTGAAGCAGACCTTGAAGTCGTATGAGGTTTACACTTGGTCGTTTTTCATCGGCTTGATCTTGGCTTCCGTCGTTTATGTGATGAAACGCGTTGGGAAATTGAATGCAAAGAACGTCATCCTCGCCATTTTGGGCATGGGGCTGTCTTTTTTCCTGTCCATCAAGTCGAATCCTTATTCCAACGACCATTTCCTCTACCTGTTCTTTTGTGGCGTAGTAGGCGCTACGGGGATGATTGTACCAGGGGTATCCGGCTCCCACCTGATGTTGCTGATGGGAAATTACGAACTTATTGTGACTGAGGCTATTCCTTCGCTTACCAAGTTCTCCACTTTCGGACATGGGATGAGCATCTTGTTGCCTTTCACCCTTGGGGCATTGGTCAGCTTGGTGGGATTTTCGCACTTGCTTTCGTGGCTTATGCGCGATTATCGCGATGGCACTTTGGCGGTGCTGGCCGGTTTCATGTTAGGCAGCCTGCCCGTGGTGTATCCGTGGAAACATGCTGTCGGAACGGATTATGTGTTCTCGTTGCCTCCATGTAGCTCCGAGTTGCTTATGGCGCTCGTCATGGTGGCCTTGGGCGCATTGGCGGTCTTTATGCTTGAATTGATGGCGCGACATACTGAGAAAAAACAAACCGAAAGGCTACAAAACCCTAAACCCAACAAAAATGGCGAATAAACTCAATCGAATCATCTTCACCCTTCGCGACGGCGAGGATTTCATCCCGCTGATTTCGTTGTTGAAGGCTTGCGACGTAGTGTACTCTGGCAGCGAGGCCCAAGAAGTTGTCACTAATGGAATGGTGCTTCGCAATGGCGAGGTCGAATACCGCAAACGGGCAAAAATCAGGGCAGGGGAGACCATCATTTTCGAAAACTACGAGATCTTCGTGGATTACGCTGGGGAATGATAGTTCTTGTCATTCAATCTATTGTATAATAAAAACTGTAAACAAATGAAAAAAGTCTTACGTATTGTAGGGGCATTGTTCGTTGTCGCCATCATCGGCGGTTGCATTTATTTGAACAGCCTGATGCCCATTATCACGGGCTATGCAGCCAAGAACTTGGCATCGGCGGTGTTCGTCTCAGGTCGCGACGCCAAGGAAGTCGAAGCCCTCGACCTCAAATTTTCCTTTATCCGTTTCAACCGCAACAAGGTGGACTATGAGAACAAGACCGTCACCAGCCGCTTCCTTTGGGGCAAGTCAACGGCGGT
>CAMKAR010000330.1 GCA_946410535.1 uncultured Bacteroidales bacterium | reverse complement strand
CCGACATCACGGGCGAGGTGGTGAAAGCCTTCCGCGAAAAAGGCCTCTGGACGGGTCTCTATTTCTCGAAACCCGATTGGCACTGCGACGACTATTGGGCGCACGAATGGGCCACCCCCGACCGTAATGTCAACTACGACCCGACCGTAATGCCGGAGCGCTTTGAAAAATACAAGCAATTCACCCACAGACAGATACGCGAACTCACACACAACTACGGCGACATCGACATCCTTTGGCTTGACGGCGGCTGGGTGCGCCCCGAATGGAGCGTGAACGACGAAACGCGCCCCTGGCTCGGCTGCCAAGGCTACATCCAAGACATTAATATGAAAGAGGTGGCCAACATTGCCCGCGAAAACAATCCCGACCTCATCATCGTCGACCGCTCGGTGGGTGGCAAATACGAAAACTACCAAACCCCTGAGCAGCAGGTGCCCGACTCGCTCCTGCCCTACCCTTGGGAGACCTGCATGTCGATGGGCGACTCGTGGTCATACGTCTCCACCGACAAATACAAGAGCACCAACAAGTTAATCCATTTGCTCTGCGACGTGGTGGCCAAAGGCGGCAACTTCCTCCTCAACGTGGGCCCCGATGCCGACGGCAACCTGCCCGACACGGCCCTGCTCCGCATGAAGGAAATCGGCGAATGGATGCAGGTGAACGGCGAAGCCATCTACGGCACAAGGCCGATTTATCCCTTCACCTACGGCAAGTTCCGTTTCACGCAAAAGGACGACAAGGTGTATGCCATTTTCCTCTTGGACGAACAGGAAAGCCCTGTGCCTGAGACATATTGGTTTGATTTTTCCAATGCAGGCGGGACGCCTGCTAACCTGAAGACGGGGAAAATCAAGGTGTTAGGCAGCAACAAGAAAGCCACCCTCAGCAAAGAGGCCGACGGGCGCTACCGCATCGACTTCCCGAACAGCTTTGAAATGCCTCATGCAGTAGTGTTTGAGCTAAAAACGAGGAAATAATTCCGCATATTCTGCGATTTTTGAGGAAATTTTTCCGCATTTTTACATTAAATAGAGGAAATTTTTCCGCAATATTTGTAAAAAACGAGGAAATTTTTCCGCGTTTTGAAAATAATTATGTAATTTTGCAGCGTAAAAAGGAGAAATTATGGACAAGCTGTACGAACTGTTTTACGCAAAATTGGACGAAACGCCCACCAACTTCCTGCGCTACCTGCACGACCGCATCAACTGGGACAACCGCATGATTGCCATCCTTGGCGAGCGCGGCGTGGGCAAAACCACCCTCATGCTCCAGAAAATCAAGCTGGACGGCGCGAAACACACACTCTATTTCGGCGCGGACAATGTGTATTTCAGCCAACACACCCTCTTCGACACCGCCAACGAGTTTTACCGCAAAGGCGGTCAGCGGCTCTACATCGATGAGATACACAAATACCCGTCGTGGTCGGCAGAGTTGAAGATGATTTACGACTATTGCCCTCAACTGCAAGTGGTTGTCACCGGCTCATCCATCCTCGACCTCTACAAAGGCACCGCCGACCTCAGCCGCCGCATCATCTCCTACACCCTTGTCGGCCTGTCGTTCAGGGAGTTTTTGGCCATGGCCAAAGGCATTGCACTGCCGCCGGCATCGCTTGAGGAAATCCTTTGCCACGAAGTACGATTCCCCGCCGGAGAGCGACCTTTGGCCTTGTTCGACGACTACCTCAAAATGGGCTACTACCCCTTTTGGAAAGAAACCGACTTTACCACACGCCTCACCAACGTCATCAACCAAACCGTGGAGAACGACATCCCGACCTACGCCAAAATGAACATCTCCACCTCGCGGAAACTCAAGCAGTTGCTGTTCATCATCTCGCAGAGCGTGCCGTTCAAGCCCAACTACACCGAAATTGGCGCGGCCATGGAATGTGACCGTGGCACCGTGGCCGATTTAACGTATTACATGGACAAAGCGCGCCTGACCATGTCGCTGAGGCACCAAGAAGACGGCATGAAAAACTACGGCAAGCCCGAAAAACTCTACTTGGGCAACACCAACCTCATCCAAGCCCTTTCGGAAGGCAAACCCGAAGTCGGCAACATCCGCGAGACGTTCTTCCTCTCGCAAATGCAAGTCAACCATGAAGTTTTCGCTTCAAAGGCTGCCGATTTCCTCATCAACGGGAAGACTTTTGAGGTGGGCGGAAAAAGCAAAAACAAAAAGCAAATCGCCGAAGTGAAAGATGCCTTCGTTGTGAAAGACGACATCGAATACGGCTACGAAAACATCATCCCGCTGTGGCATTTCGGGATGAATTATTGAGCTACAAATCCATCAAGGTTTTATCCAACAACGATATTCACAATCTTCTTCGGCACGAAGATGACCTTGCGCACCTGCTTGCCTTCGAGCCACTTGGCTGACTCGGGGGCGGCAAGCACAGCGGCCTGCACCTCATCGGCACCCATCGTGACAGGCAGCTCCATTGAGAAGCGCATCCTGCCGTTGAAGCTCACGGGATAGCTGAAGCTGTTTTCCACGGTCTTGCTCTCGTCGTAAACGGGGAACGAAGCCGTCACCACAGAGGTTTCATGCCCTAAGAGGTGCCAAAGTTCTTCAGCGATATGCGGCGCGTAAGGTGAAATCATAATGGCCAACGGGTCGAGGATTTCGCGCTTGTTGCACTTCATTTCCGAAAGCTCGTTGACGCAAATCATGA
>CAMKAR010000329.1 GCA_946410535.1 uncultured Bacteroidales bacterium | reverse complement strand
GCACGCACGGCCAACCTCATCGCCGAGATGATTTGGTACTTCATCGAAGGCTTTGCCAACCGCCAAGACGACATCCCGACCTTGGAGAGCACCGACTTCCGCCGCTACAACGTGCAAATCGGCGAGGGCGAGGAAAACGTGGTCTTCCTTTGCCACAAAATCACGGGAAAATGGTGGATGGACATGTCGTTCCTCCAGCACGACGACCAACGCTACGAGCGGCACCACTTCATCCCCTGCTCGAAGGAAGACTACGACCAAGCCATGCGCAACGAGCTGCCCGACAAATGGTGGCAGTTCTATCAGAAATTGATGTGATGTTTTGGAATTCGCTTCGCGAAGAAATCCTTGAAAATCTACTTCGAAATCTTTAAGGGAAACTTCTAAAAACAACCGTATTGCCATGAAAAAGAATCGGAAAAGAATTGTTATCTCAGTACTTGAGATTTTGGCCGTCTTGCTCCTTTTTGCTCCAGCCTATCGTTTGGCGTGTGGTATTGGTCTGAAAAAAGTCTATTCCGATAACGGCATTTCCATTTATGCTGATGATGTGCGTTATGAAGAAGAGGCCAAACAAATGGCTGAAACGCTTAAGGTACAGTTATTGGAGGTCGACGGGGATTATTCTCCTAAAATCTCTATCTATTTCTGTAAAACGATGACAGGGTTTCAAATAAAGGCAATAACAATGGGCAAACCTCTTGCTTTGACACGAGCCAACCTAAAGACAACCCTGTTTCGACCATGCGACTGGGCGAAAAACTCCATTGAGCCGCGAAAGCCACAACTTTTGCCACGCAGCCTTTCCTCGGTTCTATTGCACGAAACACTTCATCATTATGAATGGAAAAAGCTTGGCTTGGTTCGTTTTTTTGTAAAAACACATTCAGAGAATTGGAAAATTGAAGGGTTTTGCGAATACCATGCCGCCTCGTCTTCGTTCCCGATAGACAAAGGGCTGCGTGTTTTCTGCGAAGAAGCCGACTATGGTTTTGTGACAAGCAATGAAATAAAACCAGAGTATTTCTATTTTGTGTCGCGACTACGAACCGACTATCTTCTCAATTTCAAGAAAGTCAGCGAAAGCGAGTATTGGTCAACAAAATACGATGAAGATCAATTAGATAACGAAATCAGACTGGCTTTAATGGAAAAGCGGTACGCTTTCGCGGTGCAGCAATGAAATAATCATCAACAACCCATTCTTGCAAATTTGCAATTCGCAACCAAGCCCCCATATCTCAACAAAATTCCGAGTTATGGACACTTTTGTGGATTTTTTGCTCTAATTACAGGTCTGAGTATTTTCCAAACCAGACAAAGATTGGCATATTCGTTTGACAAAAAATGCAAAAAGTGATGAAAAACCTATCCGAAAACCGCAAAAGTTGTATTTTTGCACGATTAAAAAAGAATTGAGATGGCTACTTTGATTGATGCTTTTGATGTGGATACTTGTCCGCCTTTACAGATGGTACCAAATCGTGTTTCCGAACTTGAACGGGCTATTCCCATGAGTGAACTTCTTGTTTTGGTGAAAGAGGACATTCATGCCATGTATGAAAAGGCTAAACAATGAAGAACCAAGTGCTTGCATTACCCGAAGTAAGGGATTACTTTTCCGAGTTGATACGGGTATTGTATGAAAAGGATTATTTCAGTTTTGAATCAGATGCCATTGCGTATGTAACTGACTTGTTTTCCGACATTGAGCAAAACCTTCCAACAAAGCCCAGAAAACCAGCTCCTTCTTATTTTGAAAGATACGGGAAGGATATGTTTTACACATCCTTTAAAAAGAACAAACACACACAATGGTTTGTGTTTTTCAACATTTATACAGATAGCCTTTTAGATATTCGGACATTTCTCATTCGATATGTGAGCAACAATCATGTGATAGCAAGATATTTTGAGTTCTAAGATCAAACAATTCAATAATTCTAATATGAAAAAGTCATTTTCCATTTTTACCCTTTTGCTCCTGATGGCCACCGCAATGCAGGCCCAGGACGCAACCAACCAAAAGAAACCCGATTGGGCGAGATGGCACTATCTCTCCGAAGCTGAGATGCACGACACCTCGCGTGGCATGAACTTCGTCGAGACCGACCCGCCCACGGGCGAACCGCGCTTCGTGGCCGAATTCGAGCCTATGCAAGGCGTGATGATCCGCTATCCCCTCGGCATCCCGACGAGCCTCGTGGTCCAGCTGTCGAACAACTGCATGGTGTATTGCATCGTCAGCAACTCGCAGCAAAACCAAGCCCAGAGCAGTTTCCAAAACGCAGGCGTCAACATGGACAACGTGAGATTCGTCAATGCGCAGACCGACTCCTACTGGGTGCGCGACTACGGCCCGTGGTACATCTTTGAAGACCGCCACCCCGCCATTGTCGACAACATCTATAACCGTCCGCGCCCCAACGACGACAACATCTCGGGCGTGTTCGCCGACTACTGGAGCATCCCGATGTACGGCATGAGACTCGAACACACGGGAGGCAACATGATGGAAGACGGCAGAGGCCACGGCGTGAGCGACGACCTCGTGTTTCAAGAGAATTTGCAAGACTACGGTATCAATGAGACTACTGTCCGCCAAAGAATGCAAGACTATCTTGGCATCAATCCTTATCATGTCACCATCGACCCGCAGGGCGACTACATCGCCCACGTCGACTGCTGGGGCAAGTACCTCGCTCCCGACAAG
>CAMKAR010000328.1 GCA_946410535.1 uncultured Bacteroidales bacterium | reverse complement strand
TACGTTTAAGTGTAGGGTGGGAGCCAAATTCTCGAAGAGACGACCCTAACACACCCCTATATGCAATGTCGGGTTTTTATATCACGATAGGCATATCTATAAAAATTGTCGTTCTTGTTTTATGTAAGGTGTCAGCAGGTTTTACTTTTAGTTTGGCTAGACACAAAAAACGAACAGATTTTGGCGTCAAAACTGGGGCTATGCTCCGTTTTTCACAACTGATCAACTCTCAACTGTTTTGTGTATTTTTTAGTTTTCTTGGCAGTTTTTAAAAGAAAAGTTTTATTTTTGCACAAAATTGACAAATATCGAAGTTAAAAATATGATTCTTGAATTTTGTGCCACCAATTTTCTGTCAATTAAGGACGAGCTGAAACTGTCCTTTGTTGCCACATCCCTCAAAGAGTCTTTCACCGAGCCAAACGATTTGTTTGAACTCGCCAACACCGACATCGCCTTGGTAAGGAGTGCCGTAATCTATGGAGCCAATGCATCAGGCAAATCCAATGTGCTCAAAGCCTTTGCCTTCTACAAGCGTTTCATTACCGACTCGTTCAAGGATAGTCAGGTTGGTGAATCAATCGACGTGGAGAACTTCCGCCTGAATGCCACTTCAATCGATGAGCCTACAGCACTGGAGGCAACCTTCACCGATGGCGAGTACATCTATCGCTATGGCTTCGAGGTGGACAGCAAATCGGTGAAGGAGGAATGGCTCTACAGGCGTGTCTGCAAAAAACGGGCAAAGGAGGTGGAAGTGTTCTACCGCGAAGGCGACACCACTACGGTACACCCCAAGAATCAACTGCTGCTGGAACTGGTCGGAAAAAAGATGGTGCGTAGCAACGCCCTGCTGCTTTCAACCGCTGCCCAGTTCAACGAAACTATTGCCGTCAGTGTACTTCATTGGCTGGGCGACACACAGGTGCTTTTCTGCTCCGAGGATGAAGCCCTTTGGCAAAACGCCATCAAGCACCTCGACGACGAAACCCTCCGCGAACGCATCACATCATTTGCCAGGTATGCCGACCTTGGCATCGAAAATATTACAAAGCTCGACAACCGTATTGTCAGTTCCCACCGCCAGTATGACGACGAAGGCCGTGAGGTGAACAACATTTCTTTCGCCTTCAACCATAACGAGTCGGAAGGCACCATCAAATATTTCTCACTGGCATATCCCATCATCGATGCGTTGGATAACGGTAAGCGTGTGGTAATCGATGAGCTTGATTCAAAGCTTCATCCCTTGCTCGTCAAGAAAATCATCGCTCTGTTCAACAATGCCCAAACGAATCCCAAGGGAGCCCAGCTGCTGTTTACGGCTCACGACACTTACCTGCTCAGTGCCGGACTGTTCCGCAGGGATCAGGTCTGGTTTACCCAAAAGGATAGTTTCGGGGCTACGGAGCTGTACTCATTGGCGGAATACAAGGTGCGTAGCACTTCGCCTTTCGAAAAGGATTATCTTCTCGGCAAGTATGGCGCAACGCCCCTAATAGGTGAAATGGAATCCATCTTTAATTCCTCCAGGCAATGAGTAAGAATCAAAAGAAAGACCATCGTAAATCCAATCTGTCGCGTCGGATGGGCGTGAGGGTGATCAAGCAATCCTTCCTCATTGTTTGCGAAGGGGAGAACACCGAACCTGACTATTTCAAGGCGTTCCGCATGACCGCGGCTACCATTAAGGCTGTCGGTCAAGGAATGAACACAGTGTCACTGGTCAACAAAGCCATCAGCATTCGTGAGGCCGAAAAGGCAAAAAAGCATTCCTATGATCAATGTTGGGTAGTGTTCGATAAGGACGACTATCCTGACAACGACTTCAATCAAGCTATTCTATTGGCCAAAAGCAATGGCTTCCGTGTGGCATTTAGCAACCAAGCCTTTGAATATTGGTTCCTCCTGCATTTTAACCGGTACATGGGTGCCATTCACCGCAACCAATATCCTGACATGCTATCGAAGCTGATAGAGATGCCTTATAGTAAGATACAAGGTTTTGGTGCGTTGATGTATCGATTTCTTCTAAGCCGTCAGCAACAAGCCATCGACAATGCCGACGCAATACTGGCAGAAGTTTCCCACGGGAACCCAGCCCAAGAAGAGTCGTCCACAACAGTCCAAAAACTGGTTGTTGAGCTTAACAAATACCTCTAACCACAATCCCACAGTTTCTGGTCATCTTTCCAAAACCAAAAAGAAAACTGCTAAATTTGCAAAATTTTTACAAATTTGCGAGTTATCTTTTTAAATTCTGACTTTAGACTTGTCATTGGTAGTCACTCCACCAATCCCAAACCCAGCCTAGGAGTTCCGTCCCCAAGGAAGCGTTTGTCTTGTAGACATCATTGCAAAGTCCTGAAAGGACGACCACACCACACCCCGAAATGCAATGTAGGGTTTTCATATCACGATAGACATTTTCCTAGGCTTAATCAGCTATCATCTCACAAACAGGATCTTCCCTTAAAATCTTCGGAGCGGACTTCCCAGCCAAAACCAACACTTTCTTGCCATTGCGATAAATGTGAAGCTGTCGTGAGCGGACCACGGCAGTCAGCTCCTCATCATTTTGCAGGGCCAGCCAAAGACGATGGTACTCGCCATCCTCATCGAATAGCTTCTTCTGTAAGTGCGAACACATATTGGCGGTATCGATGGTCATCATGTCAATCTCTCAATGATTTCAGCGTCAGTTTCGTTTAGCGC
>CAMKAR010000327.1 GCA_946410535.1 uncultured Bacteroidales bacterium | reverse complement strand
AAACCACAACCGCCCACGAAAGCCGCCATGAGGCCGCCTTCGTCGTTGGTGTGCACGAGGGCGCAGTCGCCGAAGCCCTTCCCTACGCCTTGACCTTCGACCAAGGTGTATGGCTCGCTCCAAGTGCGACCGCCATCAGTGCTTCTATTAATAAGGATGTCGATGTCTTCGGGCAGGTCAGCATCGTTGAATTTGCGTTTGTCGGTGGCGATGACCAACGAGCCATCCTTAGCCGTAATGATGGCTGGGATGCGATAGTTGGTCGAATTGTAGTCGCCAGGGCGATAAATCACCGTGCGCGTAATGATAGTGTCGGTCTTGGCTTCAACGGTTTGCTTCGGTTTGTCTGCGTTGCCGCAAGCCCCAAAAGCGAGGCAAAAGGCCAGAATTGGAAGGATGTGTCTCATAAGCGTTCAGATTTTGCGCAAAGATAGGAATTTTCCACAACAAAAAAGCGACCTCATAACGAAGTCGCTTTATTTTGTTTTTCCTCTAACAGGTTTTTAACGGATCACCATCTGGCTCGTGATTTCCTCGCTTTCGTTCTTGGCCTTCAGGAAATACATACCCTTCGGGCATTGGCCGAGGTCGAGGGCGGAATAGCCTTGGTGACGGTTTTCGTAGACCTTGCGGCCCGTGATGTCGTAGACTTCAACGTCAAATTGGCCTTCGCCGAGGTTGAGGTTGAAAGCACCGTTTGAGGGATTGGGATAGACGGCATTGGTTGCCATCTCACTTTCGAGGACTTCAGCCAACGATGTCTCAAACATCACGGCTTGGTAGACTTCCTTATTGCCGACATAGTTCTGGACCCAAGCTACCAGATGGCAGTCCTCAAGCGGATAGGCGATTTCGAACTCCTCAATGACATCCATCTTGGGGCCGACGAAAGGTGTGCCCTGCTCGGTGGGGATGAGGTCGCGGACGAGGTGGTTCAACTCGCTCATGCCTTGCCACGAATAGGCCAAATGGTCTTGCGTGAGGGCGATGAACACACGCACGTCGTCACCGCTGCAATCGCCAACTTGCTCCACTTGGCAGACGACTCGATAGAGGTCTCCTCCAATGGCATCCAAAGTCATGTTGATGGTGAACGGGCTGGTCACGCCAATGCGGTTTTGGTAGTATGGCTGGTAGTAATAATAGGTGTTGCTGCCGCCACCAGGCAGGCTGTTCATGCCGTCCACAATCAGCGTGGGGCAACCGGCATGGGGATAATAGTCGACGCGACGCTGTATCTCGTCGGTGTAGAGCGAAGGCTCCGAGAAATAGTCGTCTTGATAGCACACAGGCGCAATGGCCATGCCATCTGCAATCATGTCGGCGATACCCTCTTCGGCACCAGGGCAGTTGCCGCAATAGATGCCGGTCATCAGTTCAAAAAGCACGCACTCGCGAGCCACGTTCTTGGTTTGAGCAAACATCACAGGCATGGCGAGCATGGCAGCGATAAGTAAAAAGAAATTTTTCTTCATTTTTGTAAAGTTTAAATTAGTAGCTATTTATTTTATTGTCAGTTTGAACATTCAGATCATTGGATTGTCAGTTTGGCCGTAACCTCATGGCCTTCGTTTGTGGCCTTCAGGAAATACAATCCCCTCGGGCATTGACCAAGGTCGAGGAGCGACTGGTTTTCGTGATGGCCTCTGTATACCACGCGACCCGTGAGGTCGTAAACTTCAATGTCCCAACGGCCTTCGCCGAGATTGAGGTTGACTTGACCATTGGAAGGGTTGGGATAGACATCCAAAACGGCAGGCTCGTTTTCAACGATGCCGATGTTGCCGCAGTCGTCGATCAGCGGAAGGATGCGCCAAAGGGTATCGCTGTCGAAAGCCGGCAGGCAGTCGCAGGGCACCACAATCTGGTAACTGGTGTTGATGCCACCAAACGACGCTGGCTCGATGGTGAAAGGCATGGTGTTGCTAATGTAGATGAATTGCAATTGCTGGCAGCCGTAAAAGGCGTATTCGTCCATAAGCGTCATGGTTTCCGGAAGCACAATCTCCTTCAGTTGAGGGCAGTTGCCAAAAGCCATGTAGTTGATTACGTTGATATTGTAGGGCAAACTGACGCTGGTGAGGTCCGGACAATTGTTGAAAGCCTTGATGCCGATGCTGGTGACTCGAAAGACTTGACCATCGAATTCAACCGTTTCGGGGATGACAACGTCGCCCGAATAAGTGCCATCGTGGTCTGCGTTTTGGACCGAGAGCGTGGTTTCGCCACAACCTCCATTAGGGTCCTCGTGAACAAGTTTGTTGTAGTAGATGCCGTCCACCTCAAATTCATAGGCAAAGGCTTGCTGGCCAGCCAACAATAAGGCTGCAACCATGGGGATTAAAAACAATTTCTTCATTGTAGTAATTAATTTGTTAGTATTGTGTGAATTATATAGACTTATTGTATCATCAGCTTCGTCGTCACTTCGCGACCATCATTCATGGCCTTCAGGAAATAGATGCCCTTTTGGCACTGGTTAAGGTCGATGACGGTTTGACCGTCGTGACGGCCTTCGTAAACCTTGCGGCCCGTGATGTCATAGACTTCCACGCTCCATTGGCCTTCGCCGAGGTCAAAATTAAATTGGCCGTTGGAAGGATTGGGATAGACCTTACATCCTTGATTTTCAGCCTCGTCGACCGATTGCGTCTCTTGGATCGTCACAATTTGTTTCACTGAAGTTTTATTACCTCCATAAAGGGCCTGAACCTC
>CAMKAR010000326.1 GCA_946410535.1 uncultured Bacteroidales bacterium | reverse complement strand
CACGCTATCATTAAGATAACCGATTCGTGCGGCACAAGTTTGGGCGATGTTTTCCACCAGACCTTCAGCCGAAAGATGGTTTCCTACGACGAAAACATTCTCTTCACGCACTTCCAACAGGGTTGTAGTGATAGTCTCGTCACACGACAACAGACGGTCGATCATCACAAAGGGAGTCCTTTGTGGTAACAATTCCATCACCGAAACATTCTCTATCGTTTTCATTGCTTCCAAAAGTCAAAATAGTTGAACCACTGCGTGGGATAACGGCGTACAATGGCCTCCAATTGTTCGGCATACCTTTGTGCCAATTGGCTCATCTGTTCACGCTTACTCAAACTCTTATCATGGTGAAGCTCACGGAGATAGATACGATACTTACGCAATCCCTCCTTCATCGCAAACACAGATATCACATCCACATCCTTTTGCACCGCCATCGCGAAAGCCCCCAAGGGAAAACGCGCCGTTTGGCCGAAAAACTGACATTCAGTCGACTTCTGTGAGCCAAAGATACGGTCGGCGGGCATACTCACAATCTCACCGTCGTCCAAAGCCGTGTTCAGCAAAAACAAATGCGAGAGGTCGTCCCTCACTGGCACCATCCTGACATTGTTTTGCGACCATATCCGTTGACGGTTTTCCATCACCGTTTCTGTCTCTCCACCAAACACCAAAGCATTGTATCTCTTGTGTTTAGGCTTCAATGAATAGCCGACCATTTCGTAGCAGCCCACATGACTACTCACCATGACGAAGCCCTTTTCGTGGGTCTCCTTCTCATCGAACACATGCTGTTCGTCCGACACAAAACGATATTCCTTGCCAGCATACGCCCCGAAACGGTCCAAGATGACTTGCCCGAAACGGAAATGGTTGGCATATACCTTACAAAACGACTTAAACGGGCCGTAACCCATCCTTTCGCGGAAGAAGCGATACATGACCTGATAGCCTTTTCTGCTGAAAAGCATATAGAAAGGCACCACCAAAGCCATCACGCCATAGAGCAACCACAAGGGTAGCACACGAAACATCGCAATAAGCGAGCGTTGCATCCAAGGCTGTCCGTCGGTCTTCCCCGACCATTCGTTATGTTGTAAGGTGTCGGCCATCCGAGACTTAGGCTATCTTTTTCTCAATGTAATCACAGAAGTCGTTGAAAGTCTTCACTTTGGCCATATCTTCGGTCTTGATTTTGAAACCGAATTTCTTCTCGACGATGACCACGATGTCGACAAAATCGAGACTGTCGATGCCAATGTCTTCCTTCAGACGTGCCTCCGGCTGGATTTTTTCTTCGTCAATCTCAAGGTCCTCGATGAGGAACTCACGGACTTTTTCTTCTATTTCTTGTCTGTTCATATCTTGGAATTTAAAGATTCAAAAATTCAAAATTTAAAGATTCATTGTTTCTTACAGACCATAATGCTGTGTCCTTGGCCGAGGTCGTCATGTATCGTCTCCACGACCAATCCGGCTTTCTCGACCAAACGGATCATGTCGTCGCTGTGGTACATTTTGCTGTTTCCATTCGCCATCGCGGTGAAATAAAGGCTAGTCATGGTAAGGCAGAACGCCGCAGTTTCAAAACGCTGACGGTCCCACAGGGTCTCCATGATATACAGGCGGCTATTGCCATCCATAATCTTGGCGGCGCGACTCAAGATACTCACTATCTCATCCTCGCCAAAACAATCCAAGAACTGGCTCATCCAGATGATGTCGTAATGCTTATCGGTCGGAAAACTTTTCGAAGCATCCAACAGATTCATGGCATAACCATCGATGCGGTCGGCGCCCGGCTTGCCTGCGGTGGCTTGTCGCATCATCTCAAGCTGCTGCGGCAAGTCGACGATGGTGACTTGTACATCGTTGTCGTAACCCACGCACTGCAAAGCCCAACGGCCTGTGTTACCGCCCACATCGAGCAAGGTCTTTGGTTGGTTGGCAAACACGATTTCCAAGGCCTGCTGGAATGAGTTATCGCTGTAGAAATGATCGAAGCCGAACCAACTTTTCTGCACTTGTGGCGGCAACTCCGAAAGCGCTTCATACAACGTCGGCCATGGCCCGAAATGCTCCAATCCAGCGGGGCGACCTTCTTTAAGGCTCTCTTCCAGATGGAACCAACCTTCGTAGTTCACGTCATGGTTGAATTCGGTATTCACATCGGTGGCGGGGTCAGTGATAAAGCACCAACCCGTCTTGCTCAGTGTATAACGGTCTGTTTCCGTGTCGATAAGCACCGTGCCGATGCACAAGCTCGCTTCCAGCATCACCTTGGCGGCATAGCCACTGATGTTGGCTTTCTCGGCCACCTCGGCTTCAGTCATGCCGTTATCGCTGTTGCGCAGCATCTCAAAGATGCCGAACTTCTTCATCAAGCGACTCACTTGGAACACAATCGGTCCCCACGCAATCCATTCGGCCTTGGCCTGCGCCTCACGTGCAGAAAGATGTTCCTTACTATAAGCTTCTTTTAGTTTTGGTGTAAGATGCATGTTGATAATAGTTGTTGGTCTATTACTTCAGTTTGGCAATGGCTTGACCCAACTCTCCAAAGGTGTCGTTAAAAGCACGGTCGGTCGTAGGAGCAGAACCACCATCAATCTCATCGATGTTAACGACCAGCAGCGTCTCGCCGCTCTTGGCATCAGTGACGGTAAAGGTTCCCCAAACACGGATGCAAGGACCAGGAATAAAGCCCATGACA
>CAMKAR010000325.1 GCA_946410535.1 uncultured Bacteroidales bacterium | reverse complement strand
CAATCCAGGAGTTGGCAGACCTCGCTTTGCGTCTGACCAGCAGCTCCGTTGTTGGTCATGCTGAGCAGACAGGTGATGCTCAAGGGCGAGAGCACCATGTTCTTCTGCTTGTTGGCGGCCTTTAGGAAACGGAACGAAAGGTCGTTGATGGCATGAAGGTTGGATTTATCGTTGTCAGTCAGATCGATTCGGAGGAATTTGCGATGAGGAACATCCGCATAACCGTCGTCCAAGGCGATGAGCATGTCTTGCTGGACTTTCATTCGCTTATTGGGGAAACCAATGAAAATGGCTTCCACCTCGGCCTGCATGTCGGGCACCTCAATGGAGAACTGCCCGTCTATATTCGTCACCACGGCCGATTTCTTATTGCCGACGACGCGCACGATGGCTCCAATGACAGGCTGGCTGTCAGACGAATCAATGACTCTACCACGGATGGTCACTTGTGCATCGGCCACTCCCGAAATGAAAAGGAGTAGCCATAAAAGTAGAAGTTTATGCCGCATAGCTATATTACTCTTTTCCCTTTTTCCCTGCAAAAATACGAATAAGTGAGCGAAATGCAAAAGAAATAACAAAGTTTTTGATTGGGAATAATGTAGAATCTGTCCCTACATTGTCGCACCATTCTTGTAGGCATAGTATTCATTCACTAAACTCCTGTACCCCAGTTGTTTCAGTTTGGCATAGTCGGTCCTGAAGTTGGCCTTGCTGTGTTTCCCCGTTGCGAGGTATCGGATGTTTTGCTGGAGGTAATGGTCGATTTCCTTTAGGCCGTCGGTTTGGTTAATCACGGGGAAGAACCACCTTGACCAAGTGAGCGCATCGGCGTCGTCGGTTTCAAAGAACTTCCGATTGAAATGGTTGATGAGTCCCTTCATTGCCTTCTCGGGCTCTACATGCTTCGTGTTGCGCCAGCGCAGGAGCGCTCTTGCCGCCCGTCGGATTTTCCCTTTCATCTTCTTTTTGGCTGCTTCCGAGATGTCTATGCTGTGACCGTGGCACTTGAAGCCGAGGAATTCGTAGGCTTCGTCGGGGGAATAGATTCGCTCCTTGTCAGGGTTTACTTTCAGCTTGTATTGCTTCAGATATTCCTTGATTTGCTGCTTATATTCCAAAAGTGTCTCAAGGTTGGGAGCGAATAAGATGATGTCATCGGAATAGCGGGCATAGACGACACCTGCATCATGGAAGTGTTTGTCCACCTCTTTTAAATATACATTGGCCAGGAAAGGGGAGGTGGGTGTTCCTGCCATCACACCATGACTTTCATGAACCGTCTCACCGTTATAAATCGCGCAGTCGTTGAGCAACATCTCCTTGAAGAATCGATAGAGAAGAGGGTCGTCGGCCATCATCTCTTTGAGCATCGGGAGCAGAATGTCGATGGAGATGGAATTGAAATAATCGTGGATATCGACTTTGTATGCCCACATCTTCTGTTCCGCTATGGCGTTGTTGATGTATAGGACGGCATCGCGAACTTTCATGCCTCGGCGGAACGCATAGCAGTTGGGGGCAAAAAAGCCGTCGTAGTCATAGAGTTTAAAGGCAATGACCTTGAGCACCATCATCTCCTCAGGCGTAAAGCTATACACCACCCGCTTCTTGCCCGTGCCCATCTTGTTGATGATTTTCTTCGTGGGCAGGCCCAAACCTTCGCCTTGCATCAGCTTTTGTACAAGCTGGAGATACTGTTCCCTCTCTACGAAACGATCGGCTTCATAGAACTCATGCCAGGTGAAACGGCCTTTCATCAGCCGATAGGCGATGAACTCATCCCAGACGTCTTGCCTGGACAATTGTGTGATGATGCTCTCCATGAGAAAAAGAGAAAAAGGGGAAAAGTTTGAATTAGCAAAATTGCTATTCACAAGAGGATACCTTGCCCTGCCAGCCTGCAAAACATGAAATATGGACAAGGCTGCCTCCTTTGCAGGCACAGTCTTGCTGCATCCCCTTTTTCTATCTTTTATTTAGTTAAGGAACTTGCGGATGCGTTCAATCACGTAGTTCCGTTCGTTGGGCATCTGCGTGTAGAAGTTGATGTAGGGAAGATCCAGCTTCTCTGCATACATCCTCGCAATCAGATACTTCACGTTTGAATCATGACTGTGGCCGCTGCCGAGCATGACCACAGCCTTGGCTTTGCCGTCAGCTTCGAGCACAAAAGAGTAGGGCTGGCCCCACTCGGCCTTGTAGGCCTGGGTAGGGCGAGTCGTATAAAGCTGAGCTTCGTCGTTGGCGAATCCAACCAGATCGGTTACGGGCACATTTTCGCGAATGGTGTACGACGAGAAATTCCTCAGCAAGATGTCCCTGAAATACGATTCCCACTCAGCAGGTGTTCTCTCCACAGTCCGCGGAAAACGGTACTGTGAAGGGGACGCTTGCCGCGCTTCCCGCCTTTCGTTGTAATAGTCTAAGTCGTCCTGGCCAGCACCAAATAGCTTCAATAAGAATTTTACGATACTCATAGTTTCTTCGGTTTGTTATTGTTTTCTTTATTTTATCAAGAATTAGAGAATTTGAGAATTTATTTACTCCCACTGAGAGATTAAGGATTCTTCATCGCAAACAACGAGACTTGCAACGAAATAATTCTTTAATTCTCTAATTCTTGAAAAAGATAAAACATAAGATTTGAAAGTATATTAAAGTTGTTACTTGTAGAAGTTCTTCTCGAATGCGGTGAATTCGTCTTGGCGCAAGACGATG
>CAMKAR010000324.1 GCA_946410535.1 uncultured Bacteroidales bacterium | reverse complement strand
CACCGTGGCCGACTACGAGAACCCCGAGCCGCTGCCGCCCATCCACGTGGACGAACCCACGATGAGCATGTTGTTCACAATCAACAACTCACCGTTCTTCGGCAAGGAAGGCAAATACGTCACCTCGCGTCACCTGCGTGAACGCCTTTACAAAGAGACCGAGAAGAACCTTGCCTTGAAGGTGGAAGACACCGACTCGCCCGACTCGCTGATGGTCTATGGACGTGGTATCCTGCACCTTAGCATTTTGGTGGAGACCATGCGCCGCGAGGGCTACGAGTTCCAACTCGGTCAACCCAAAGTCATCCTGAAATACATCGATGACGTGAAGTGTGAGCCTATCGAATGCCTTACCGTCCTTGTGCCTGAGGACTTTTCAGGTCGTGTCATCGAGCAGGTCAGCGCCCGCAAGGGTGAGATGACCCAGATGGAACCCAAGGGCGACCGCATGTGCCTTGACTTCGACATCCCGTCGCGCGGACTTATCGGACTGAGAAACATACTGTTGACCGTCACTGAAGGTGAAGCCATCGTGTCGCACCGCTTCAAGGACTACGAGCCTTGGAAGGGCGAGATGCCCCAGCGCAACGTCGGTGCACTGATTTCGATGGAGACAGGCCAAGCCATCCCCTACGCCATCTGGAAACTGCAAGACCGTGGCACCTTCTTCGTCAACCCGAACGAAGACGTATATGCTGGCGAGGTCATCGGCGAAAACACACGTAGCAACGACATCGTCATCAACGTGTGCAAGACCAAGCACCTCACCAACGTGCGAGCCTCTGGCTCCGACGAGGCCATCCGCCTCATTCCGCCTGTCCGCATGTCACTCGAGGAATACATGGAATACATCCGCGATGACGAGTATCTTGAAGTGACACCCAAGAGCCTGCGCCTGCGCAAGATCATCCTCGACGAGCTGGAACGCAAACGCGCATCGCGCCGTGGCGAAGAGTAATAGATTGCTTTACACGAATTAACACGAATGATACACGAATTGACAAAAATTCGATTTATGAAAATTCGTGATTCAATTCAAAGATAATTCATGTTTACAATATACGAATATTTTTTTCCTGAAAGTCGGGCTGAGTGTCCGACTTTTTTCGTATTATTGCAGACTTGTAGGATACTCCATTGCCGAGGTCATTCTGCAATCAAAACGAGTTATTTAATCATTTGATAATAAAAAAGTTACAGATATGTCAAAAGTCAAGAAAACACTTATTATTCTTTTTGTTGCATTGGGACTTTCGTCGTGCGAAGTGCTGAACCAAGTGGCTCAAATGGCCAACTTCGCCAACTGCAAATTCAACTTCAACAGTGTCGACCACATACAGATGCTCGGCGTGAATTTGAGCAAAGGCATGTCGAAAAGCGACCTTAACGCCACGCAATTGCTTTCGTTGGCCAATGCCCTCATGAACAAAAAGTTGCCCGTGACTTTCAATGTCAATGTCGATGTCAACAACCCCAATGCCATAGCCGCTTCGATGGCCAAGATGGACTACATCGTCAGCCTCAACGGCAAAGAGGTCATCAGCACCACGATGAACCAAAGTGTGAGCGTCGGCCCCAACTCGAACAGCGTGGTTTCGATCCCCATCACCACCGACCTGTTCCAGCTGTTCAGCGGCGAGTCGGCTGATGCCATCGTCAACTTAGCCTTCAAGTTGGCCGGTGCCAGCAGCCAACCCGTCAACGTCGGACTCAAGGTGAAGCCCTACATCTCCATCAACGGGCAACAACTCGCCTACCCCGACTACATCACGATGAACAAAGTCTTGAACTGACCTCTCGAAAGCATTAGGAAATGGATTTTAAGGAAAGACGTTTCAGTATTGACCCTGGAAAAGGGAAGAAAATGGATGGTTGTCCCTATTCCATCTATGAAGACGGACGTGATGTCAAGGATTACATGATTCCCCCAAAAGGGCATGTTTTCAAGGGCTTTCGTTTCGATCCCGACGCGAGCAACCAGATTTACGACGGCAAGCTCATTGCGGAATACGAAAAGGAGCCTTTCAATGCCATCCTCAAGTCGAACTTGTGGAAATTCCTCTTTGCCTTGGCCATTATAGCGGTCATCGCCGTGGTCGTGGTCTTGGCCGTCAACGTATTCAACAATCCCAGCCCAAACAAGCCAGTCAAGCCGCAGAAACCCACAGTGGCTGCGACAGATACGACACAAAAGGCCGTCCAGCCCGAAAGCAACGATGCGACATTAACTTCTGACACAACCAAACAGGCTGACGAAACCGCTGTCATTGTCGACAGTGACGAAAAGCAACAAGAAGGCATGGCCGAAACGCCACAACCCGTTGCCGACGACCCGAACATCCAGTTCAAGCAAGCCTTCTGGACGCTGATCCACCAACGCACCATCATGATGGACCCTTACGATGCCCTCTTCAAGGAATACAAGGGGAAGGCCGAAGGCGAAGAGTACGACTACCTTCGTTTCACCATCCTGAAAGACTACAGCTCGTTCAAGGCTTGGTACACGAAGCTGCACAAAGTGCCCGTCGCCGAACTGGAAACCATCAACACTATCAACGACTTGAAGAACAAGATTAACGAGATACAACCATGACCGTTGCACCCTAACCGCTGACTACAATTGGTCAGGGTCCGGGTTCATGGTCATAGTAACAAGAAACACAACAACTTAAATAAATCAAATATGATCAGAAACAACTTCATCAAACGCCACAACGGCCCCACCGCATCGGATGCT
>CAMKAR010000323.1 GCA_946410535.1 uncultured Bacteroidales bacterium | reverse complement strand
CCGCCCATCCAGTTCCCGAAAACCAAACGGGAGATGAAACGCGAAAAAGGTATCAAGCGTTTCAAGCGCATTATCCCAGGCGAGTTTATGCTGCACTACGACACTGCCCAACTCCAAAGCAGCCTCTGGCGCTTCGAGCCTTCCACCAAGGTCACCATCAGCGTCAAGATGCACGGCACCAGCGTCATCATCGGCAATGTGCTGACGAGGATTCCCGTGCAGATGACCTCAGCGGAACAATGGTTCAACAAAAAGGTGAAAAAAGAAATCAAGCAGGTTGGAAAACAGCGCGTCAATCCTTACTGGGGTAAGGCAAAACAGGAAAAGCAAGAAAAAGCATTGAACAACAAAAAGATAGCAGATTTCAGGGTTGATTACGGCCCAGTGTTCTCGTCGCGCACGGTCATCAAGAACCAATACGACTCGAAATACGGCGGCCTCACTGCGGGTTTCTACGGTCAAGACATCTGGACGGAATACGGAAACTTGATTTTCAAGTATTTGGACAAGGGTATGACGGTCTACGGCGAGATTTGCGGCTACCTCACCCAGTCGAACAGTGCCATCCAAGGGCAATACGACTACCGCTGCGACCATGGCAAGAACTTCCTCATGCCTTATCGCATCACCGTGAAGCAAGGAAATGGCAAGAAAGAGGAGTGGAATGTGCAAAAAGTTTACGACTGGACCGTGAAAATGATGCAAGACCATCCCGAAATCGCCGAGCGGCTGAAACCCATCCCGATTTTGTATCACGGCACGGTTGGCGACCTTTATCCAGATTTGCCCGAAGGCAACGAATGGGGCATGGCTTTTCTTGAGCACCTGCAAAACGACACAGAGCGTTTCGGCATGGAAAAGAATGAGCCGTTCTGCAAGAACAAGGTGCCACGCGAAGGCATCTGCATCCGCATCGACGACGACCCCGTGGCCGAGTGTTTCAAGTTGAAGACCTTCGCTTTCCTAAAGAAAGAACAGTCGGAGATTGACGCGGGCAATGTAAACATTGAGATGCAGGACGCCTACGCGAATGCCGAGGCGAAATAATAACTTAGGACGTATGACAGGATTCGTAAGAAGTCCATAAGATGGATTGGGAAGAGAGAAAAGTTCGGATGAGGGGAAAACTCACTTCAATCGGGCTAAAACAGTCTCCTTCCCTATTGTCTTTTCACCGATTTTCATGCTGATTTCGGCATCCAGAGGCAAAAAGACGTCGACACGCGAGCCGAAACGAATCATTCCAAGCTCTTCACCAGCCACGGCTTTGTCACCAGGCTTCAAGTCGCAAACGATACGCCGGGCCACAAAACCTGCAATCTGGCGAACAAGGATTTCACGACCTTTGGCATCCTTCAAAACAATCGTATTATGTTCATTATCGGACGACGACTTGGGATTGAATGCCACCAAGAACTTCCCTGGATGGTATTTGTAATAAGTCACTTCGCCATCGAAAGGGAAAAAATTGATATGGACATTATAAATCGACATGAAGATGGAAACCTGCCTGCGTTTGTCATGGAAATATTCGTCTTCCATCACCACTTCGTTGGCCGCAATCACGCCATCGGCAGGCGAAATCACGGCATCCGCTTCGACAGTGGTTTTTCGCCAAATCGGGACGCGGAAAAAACGGACGGTCAGCACCAAAACAATCAGGAAAAAGGCATACAACAAATAATGCCAGATGGATTGGGAAGGCCAAATCAAGTTGACGGCAACGGAAATCGCCACCGCTGCAACAAACGAGGTCAAAATGGCTATGGTGCCTTCTTCATGTAATCTCTTGTGTATCTTCATAGCAACAGCAAATAAACGAAAATAAACGGTACGCTGAACAAAACCGAGTCGAAACGGTCCAAAATACCTCCATGGCCTGGGATAAGACGTCCTGAGTCCTTCACTCCGGCCTGACGCTTCAACATCGATTCACACAAATCGCCCAATGTACCAAACACGACAGCAATGACACCCATTCCAACAGCGGCATTCATGGGCAACCAATCGGCATAATGACCAAAGGCGACAACAGCAATGGTTGTAAACAAGAGTCCACCAATACTGCCTTCAATGGTCTTACCAGGAGAAATGCGTTCAAAAAGCTTATGCTTACCGAGTAATTTTCCAGTAAGATAAGCAAAAATATCATTGACCCATAGAAGCACAAAAACAAGGAGCACGAGCCAAGACCCAGCCATCACGCCGAACATGTCTTGCCGATACATGAAAAGCATCATCAAGGATGGAACGGAAAAAAACAAAATCGAAGCATAACAACAAGAAAAAATGGTATCGTGGCGCAATTGCTTGGAAAACAAGGCAAAAAGAAAAGGAATGAACATAAAAAACGTTTCCAACAGAAGCCAGCGATAAGAAAGCAATCCAAGAGCGACGATACAACCGAAAACAAACGATCCAGTGATTAAAGCTTCGACAATACCCAAATGAAGCGGCCATAATATTCCATGAAGACGACACATCTCAAAAGTACCGATAGAAACGACTAGTAGAAGCAAAAGCGCTAAAGCCCAAGGGGAAAGGAAAATACAAGCCACCACAACAATGCCAAAGACCAACCCAGAAATGGAACGTGTAAACAATTCTTTCATATCCAATCAATTGAGGTGCAAAGATAGGAAAAAAGGATGAAAGGAGAGGAAAAAAAAATATCCGTCGACATAAAACAGAAAACCCCGCCAGCGGATGCTGGCGGGGATTCCGTTAAGGGAGGGCG
>CAMKAR010000322.1 GCA_946410535.1 uncultured Bacteroidales bacterium | reverse complement strand
TCAAGAAAGAGGAACGGGTCATGCTGATGGGGCTTTAGGGCTGTCGGTAGCGGAAAAGCCTGAGCTTTACACAGCTCTTTGTCCGTTCCCAAACATCGATTTTCACGTGAAGGATAAATCTGTTTCTTGCTTCCAGCACTGCGGGTCGGGCGCATAGAAGTCATGCGTGTAGCCGAAAGCCACGGCTGGACAGCCACGGCAGAACTGGAAGATTTCGCAGCGTCGGCATTTCTCGAAACGCTCAAACTGACGGTATCGGTTCATCAGATTGCCGTGAAAGACATCGTACATATTCTCTTTCACCGAGCCGACATAGCTCTCGAAACGGCGACAAGCCATCAGCCGGCCCTCGGCGGAAATGGTGAAATGACAGTTGCCACAGTTACAGCCGTCGTAAATGGCGTTTTCGTCCAACCCTTCGGGGAGTTTCCACAATCCGTTTTCATAAAGGTAAAGCGTCCAAAGGTGGTCCTTGAGGTTGAAGGTCGTGCCGCAGTCTTTGTGTTGCTCGAACTTCTGCCAGCAACGGCCGAGGAAGTCGCGGTAACGCAACGGCTCGATATGCCATGTTTCGGTGTGCGCCTTGTCCTCGCTCGTGGGACAATAGCGGCCAAAGGCAAAAATGTCGGCTTTGTGTTCGACGATGATGTCAATCAATTCAGGAATCTCGTCGATGTTGGCGGCGCTGATGGTGCTCATGATGGCGCAGCGCATCCCGGCATTGCGTATGGTCGCGATTTTCCCCAAAGTGGTGTCGAAAGACCCCGGCTTTCGGAAACGGTCGTGCGTCTCGCGCAGGCCGTCCAACGAAAGCTGGTACTTGCGGCAACCGAGGTCGTGCATTCTTCGACAAACTTCATCTGTGAGATGGAACGGATTGCCCATCAGCGCAAACGGGATGCCATGCTTATGGATGAGTTCGAGCAAGTCCCAAAAGCGGTGATGCAAGATGGGGTCGCCTCCCGTTATATAAAGGTATGGCTGGCGGTTCATCCGCCGCGCCATATCCTCGATATTGGCCAAAGTCGCCACCAATTGTTCCCATGGTGTTTCGACCAAGGCTGGATGACCTTCCGAAAAGATATAACAGTGCTTGCAACGTTGGTCGCAAGCATCTGTTATATGCCATTGGAATGCAAAATACTCTTGCATAATGCTTTACTTGTCGCCAGCGCCACATGCGCTGCCACACGCGGCTGGTTTCGGTTCGGGATCACCGGCGCCGCAGGCCGAGCCACAAGCAGCGGGCTTTTCTTGGGGTTGGGGATCACCAGCCCCACAGGCACTGCCGCAGGCGGCGGGTTTTTCTTGTGCGCAAACACCTTGGGCGGTGTGCAAAGTCGAGAAATTGTTGTTACGAATCATAATGTAATGTGTTTTAAAAAGTTATGTAGCACTATTGCTGATTTTCAATGATTAAGGTTCTTCCTGGTTTGCGAGGCTTTTCTTTTGGATAATCGCCGTCGCAGTAGCCAAGAAGCACGAAACAACGCGGCATGTAGTTTTCGGGGATGCCCCAATCTTTCATTAGTTGTTTGCCATAGTCGTTAGCGAAAGTCTCTTCCGCGCGGGCGATGATGCACGAGGCGATGCCCAATTCGGTGGCTGCCAAGGCCATATTCTCGGCGCAACAAAAGGCATCGGGGATGCTGTACAGGAAATTGGCTGGAGCGAAAATCACCGTCACCGTCGGGGCGCCATAGAAGCCGCTTTTGATGTTTGGGTCGTCGATGATGCTGGGCTGTTCAGCCGATACGCTGCCACCAATGAGCCTCTCACGGTTGAGCATAGCCACGTTGAGCCGCCCCAAGCGCTCCGTCATTTCATGGTCGCGCACGGCTACAATCATGCTGCGCTGCCCGCCACCCGCATTCGGGGCAAACGAACCCGCTTCGATGATCTTTTCCAAATCCTCGCGAGGAATCTGGCGAGACTGGTATTTCCGTATCGAACGACGGTATTTCACAAGTTCAAAAAAGTCCATTTCATTTCTGTTTTGACGCTGCAAAAATAGAATCTAATTGAATATCAAACAAGAAGTTATAAATTTGACAGATAGTTACTTATTTGTCTGTTTTTACGGTTTCAAATAGTTACTAAATAACAATTGGAAAATAATTCCACTTTTGAAACCAAATTCTAAAAGGAAAGTGAGAAATGCTTACTTTTGCAGTGAAAACAAAGCCTATATGAGAAAGAAAGAAACCACAAACTCGATGTTTGAAATGTGTCCCGTGCGCAACGTGATAGCGCGCTTCGGCAACAAATGGGGCTTTTTGGTATTGCTGACCATCCACGAGCATGGTGTCATCCGATTCAACGAATTGGGGCGAGCCATCCCCGACTTGAGTACTCGTGTGTTGAGCAGCACGCTACGCACTTTGGAGGCCGACGACCTTGTTTCGCGCAAAGTGTATCCCGAAATCCCGCCGAAGGTGGAATACAGCCTCACCTCCATCGGCGAGGAACTGGTTCCCATCATCAACGAACTGACCGACTGGGCCACAAGAAACTTGCCTACCATTGTAAAGCATAGGAAAAAATACGAATGAATTATCGGGCGGAAACAAGTTCATGAAAAGATTAAAGCCGTATTCACCAAAATACCGCAAATCAGCCTTTGCCCGTTTTGCGGATTTTCCGTTTCTAATGTAATTTGGTTAAATGAGATGGTCAAATGCTCTTCGTCCGTTCCCAATCTTCTCCTTTCGCGTGGCGGATGAAGCAAAAGTCGCACTTGTCGCCGCCTTGGCAAAGGG
>CAMKAR010000321.1 GCA_946410535.1 uncultured Bacteroidales bacterium | reverse complement strand
TTCAAGTCGAGCAGGAAGCCATCGCCGAAATGGTGGGTGTTGTCGATGTTGACCGAGCCACCTAAGCCACCGCTGTTGGTGGAGGTGCCGCTACCCCAGTTGAGGCTCACGTCGTCGGCCAGAAAGACGGGAATCGTGCTGAAATCCACTTGTCCGAGGCTTGGGGCATTGAGTTGGAAACCATTCCAAAGCACGAGGGTGTGGCTTGCCGTCGTGCCACGAAACGAAGCCGTCGACGTGCCGCCCGGACCATAGGTCTTGATGAAAACAGGACTATGCTGGATGAGCAGGTCTGCCAGGTTGGACGTGCTCTTGGATTGCAGCACGAGGGTGTCGAGTTTCTTGGCAACCAGTGGTTTCAAGGCTTCGATGTCGCTCCGTTCGGCACTCACCTCAACGGAATGAAGCATAATAGTATCTTGGGCATGAAGCCGCAGCAACATGCCCAAGGACAATAAGATAAAGAAAACGAGGCGTTTCACTTCCTTTTGGCGCCGTTGTCTTTCTTGTCATTGTTGGCTTGCGGCTTCTGCTCGTAGGTCTTCACCTTGCCTTGCAGCTTGCCGTCCTTGTAGGTGGCTTCTTTCTTCAGCTGACCGTCTTCGTAATACGACTTCTGCTGGCCGTTGAATTGGCCGTCCTTGTATTCGATGGTCATTTTCTTTGCGCCGTTCTCATAGAACCAAGTGGTCAAACCGTTGCGGTAGCCGTCCTTATAGGCCGCCACTTCGAGGTTGCCGCCCTTCTCGTAGCACAAGATTTGCTCGCCGTCCATGACACCATTCTTATAGGTGTTCAGCTTTGAAAGACGACCGCCGCGATACCACTCGCTGACTTGGCCTTCAAGCACATTATTCTTATACTCAGCCTTTTTCGTAATCGAACCTGTCTTGTCGATTTCCACATAAATGCCGTTCATCTTGCCATTCTCGTAGTTGACGATCTTCTTGGGCAAGTAAGAGTTGTTGAAATACTCCATCCAAGTACCCACTTTCTGTCCGTTCACGACTTGGCCTTCAATGGTGAAATCGTGCGCCTTGGCAGTGAACTTCCCGTTCGGGGCTTTCGAAACATCAACGCTTTCAATCGTTTGAGCAAACATGTTTTGGGCAAATAATGCCATCACAATGATAATCAAAGTCTTACGCATGGTCTAATTCTTTTAATTGTTGGACAAAATTAGAAAATTCATTCCAAATGGCATCAATTTTCGTGCAAATTCTTCAAAATTCAGATTTTTTTCGCAATTTTGCGTCATTGTGAGGAACCAATCGGTCTACCAACAAAAGAAATTACCCCTTAGATTGCTTCGTCGTTCCTCCTCGCAATGACAAAAACACCATGTACAATGAAAAAGATAGAAGTCAAGAACTTTAAACTCTACACTACTGCTGTCATCACCATAGAGTGGAAAAACGAACTCCTCAATGTCGACCTCGACCTTGCCATGATGCTGAAAATGATGCGTTTGGAGGGTCTAACGGAAAACGACATCGACTATTACAGCCGTGCCGGACAACCCATCCCATTCAAGAAGGTGACGCTTTACCTCTTCCAGGACGACGACAAGCCCGGTCAATACTACACCGACGAATCGTTCGATGAAGACGACGACCCGACGGTGTTTTATGTGGAGATCAAGGAATAACGTTTGTAGGGCTATCACATTGTGGCAGCCGCTGTTCTTCAATCCACAGCGGCTGCCGTAATACGACAGCCCTACATCAGTTACCAATGCAATCTATCAATGTAATGATTTAATGTACTCGTCAATCGCCTTGGCGGCTTTCTTGCCGGCGCCCATGGCGAGGATGACCGTGGCGGCACCGCTCACGGCATCGCCACCGGCGAAGATGCCCGCACGCGAAGTGTGACCCACCTCGTCGGCCATGATACAGCCTTTCTTGTTGCGCTCAAGGTTGCGCGTCGTGCTGCCAATCAGCGGGTTAGGCGAAGTGCCAAGTGCCATGATGATCATGTCGACATCGAGCACAAACTCCGAATCCGGAATCGGGACGGGGCTGCGGCGCCCCGATGCGTCAGGCTCGCCCAATTCGCATTTCACGCACTTGAACCCATTCACCCAGCCGTTTTCGTCGCCCAAAATCTCAACAGGAGCGGTCAACAGGTCGAAGATCACGCCTTCTTCCTTGGCATGGTGCACCTCCTCTGCCCTCGCCGGCAACTCGGCTTCGGAACGACGGTAGACAATATGCACCTCAGCGCCAAGACGCAAAGCGGTGCGCGCGGCATCCATGGCCACGTTGCCACCACCCACCACAGCAACTTTCTTGCCGACGTAGTTCGGGGTCTCATAGCCTTCCTTATAGGAGAACAGCAAGTTGTTGCGGGTCAGGAACTCGTTGGCCGAAACGACACCGCAATAGTTCTCACCCGGCACGTTAAGCATCATCGGGAAACCTGCGCCCGAGCCGATGAAGACGGCCTCGTAGCCCTCGCGGTGCATCAGCTCGTCAATGGTGATGGTACGTCCCACGACCACGTCTTTCTCGAACTTGGCACCCAAGCGGGCAACGCTCTCCACCTCTTTCCTCACGACAGTGTCCTTAGGCAGACGGAACGAAGGAATACCGTATACCAACACGCCACCCATCTCGTGCAAAGCCTCGAAGATGGTGACGTTGTAGCCCATTGAGAGCAGGTCTTTGGCACAGGTCAAACCCGAAGGACCACTACCGATGATGGCCACCTTGTGACCATTCGGAATGCCTTGGTTGTCGAAATGCAGGTCGTGTTCGATGGCATAGTCGCCAACGAAACGCTCCAACTTGCCGATGGCGATAGGCTCGAATTTCTTGCCCATCACGC
>CAMKAR010000320.1 GCA_946410535.1 uncultured Bacteroidales bacterium | reverse complement strand
AGGTCGTGGGTGATGTCGATGGCCTCAACCACACCGGCCCAAAGCTGGAAGTTGGAGTAGTCGCGGCCAGCCTCGGCCAACTTTGTGAAATGGCTGCCCCAGAAGTCGGGCAGGCGCACCGTCGTTCCACCCGCCTGCAAAGTGACACCCTTCTCGTCAATGCCGACCAACCTGATGGAAGGCAGGATACCGGAAGGGTCGTTGTAGCCAACGCCCTGACCCACCTTAAGGTCTTTCAGCAAGCGCTCGGTTCGTTCACAATAATGACTACTACAACCAGGGTCAGCCGGCTGATAGTCCACATCAATGATTAGTTTATGCCAACTCATGCTATCATCATTTTTTCTTGATTTCCAATTATTAAGAGTACCAAAGCGCAAAAATAAAAATATTTTCTAAATCCAATCTTTTTCTTGCCGGAAATTTGAAAAAAAATCCAAAATCTTATTTGTCCGCTCAATCCGTATTCATCCGCAGCCTCGGCTGCCACTTTTAAAATCCAATTTGTCAAATCCGCGCAATCCGTAGTTATTCATTCCGAACAGATTTTTTGTATCTTTGCCGCGAATTTTGAAGAAAGGAGCGATGAAATTCCCGAAACGACTGATAACGCAAACGCCTGAATGCCTGACAGAACCCGTCGGGCAGTCGCTCAATGTGATTATCTCCACGCTGTTCGCTTTGGTGTTTCTGACCGCCTACACGCCCTTCTCCGACACCTCGTGGTTCCAACTCGGCACCCACAGCCACTTCCTCAACACGGTGGCTTTTGTCGGCACGGGCACGTTTTTCCTGGCTTGCAGCCGCGTGCTGATGACCTTCGCCGTCAAGAAGTTGCGGCACTTCCCGATGTGGCTCTACATCCTTTGGTTGCTCTTGGAAATCATCCTGATTGCCACCTACCATAGTTGCATCTCCTATTTCCAAATCCAAGCCACCGACTACAGTTTTGCCTACATTTTCGCCAAGAGTCTGCTCATCACCTTCATTGCCTTGGCCGTGCCCTACAGCATCGTCGACTTGGTGATGCTTCTCAAGGACACCCAGCAGCGACTGATGCTCACCAAGAGCGACCTCGTGGAATCAGACAACGAAGTGATGCCCGAACACACCGAGATCATCAACCTGATGGACAACAACGGCAACCTGAAGCTGAGCGTCAAGCTCGACAACCTGTATTACATCAAGGCCGAGGACAACTACATCAACGTCTTTTACCAACGCAGCGGTGCCATCGCGAGCTACATGCTGCGCTGCAAGATGAAAACCATCGAGGACAACAGCGTGGATTCCAGCTCATTGATGCGCTGCCACCGCTCCTATATGGTCAATATTAATAAGGTGAGCGTGCTCCACAACGAGGCCGACGGTTTCGTCATCGACTTCGAGCGCGAGGGGCTGGAGTCGGTGCCGGTGTCAAAGACTTATTCGGCTAAGGTTTTGGAAGCATTCAATAAGAAATAAACAAAAAACCTCGCCCATTAGCGAGGTTTTTCTACTGCTATCGTTTTCAAAATAAATTCCTTAGCAATTCATGCCGCCACAGCAGTGGATCACTTGGCCTGTGACATACGACGACAGGTCGCTGGCTAAGAAGAGGGCCACGTTGGCCACATCCTCGGGCGTGCCACCACGACGCAGCGGAATCTGTTGCTCCCAAGCCTTGCGGACATCCTCGGGGAGGGCATCCGTCATGGCGGTGATGATGAAGCCAGGGGCGATGGCGTTGTGGCGGATGTTGCGCACACCCATCTCCTTGGCCGCGCTCTTCGTGAAGCCGATGATGCCAGCCTTCGAAGCACTGTAGTTGCATTGGTTGGCATTGCCCGAAACGCCCACCACCGAGCTCATGTTGATGACGCTGCCACCAGCCTGCTTCCACATGACGGGCTGCACGGCCTTGGTGAAGTTGAACACCGACTTGAGGTTCACGTTGATGACGGCGTCCCACATCTCTTCGGTCATGCGCTTCAGCGCGGTGTCCTTAGTGATGCCCGCATTGTTAACGAGAATGTCGATGCGACCGAAGTCCTTCACGATTTCGTCAACAACCTGCTGTGTCTCAGCAAAATTGGCAGCATTTGAGGCGTAAGCCTTGGCCTCAACGCCTAAGGCCTTCAGTTCCTTTTCGGTTTCCAAAACGACATCGTTCAGGGCAATGTCGGTGAAGGCAATCTTGCAGCCTTCTTGTGCAAAACGCATGGCGATGGCTTTGCCAATGCCACGACCGGCTCCCGTAATCAGAGCCACTTTATTTTCCAAAAGTCCCATTGTCAGATTTAAGATTTAAAGATTCAAATATTTAAAGATCATTACTTTATGTGTTTCTCGATCAGCTCAAACAAGTCACCGACAGTCTTCACATTGGCGGTGTCGGCTTCGGTGAACTTCACGTTGAACTCGCGCTCAAGAAGCATGGAAAGCTCCACGAAGTCGAGCGAATCGGCGCCCAAATCGTTGAAGAAGTTTTTCTCGGGCGTAATCTCGTTCTCACTGATTTTCAGCTTGGAAGCAATCAATGCCCTTGCCTTGTCTTGAATTGTGGCCATAATCTTGTGATTTAAGATTTAAGATTTAAAATTCAAGATTTAAAGATTTAAGATTCATTGTTTTGCGCGTGTGTCGGGCAGCAAGGCAAACGAGAGGTCGCCTTTGACGCACATCTTGCCGCCCACGCTAAGCACTGCCGAGCAGATGTAGATGTTGGCACGATGGTAGGTTAGCGTGGCTTCCACCTCAACGGTGTCGCCAGGCTTGACGCTGTTCTTGAAGCGCACCTTGTCGATGCCGGTGTAGAAAGTCAGCTTGCCGATGAGGTCGTCCTTCATCA
>CAMKAR010000319.1 GCA_946410535.1 uncultured Bacteroidales bacterium | reverse complement strand
TCAATACAACTTCAAGCACGACCTTGAATTTCTTAGTCCTAACGAAATATCCATCCTCGAACAAAACGGCATTGAGGTGCCCAGCCGGGAAACAGTGCTGAAAGTCAGACGTGAGGTTATGTTAGCTGTGTTGTCGAAAGTCAAGAATCAAATCCTTATGCTCGAATGCGACATCATCGGCGGCGATGTGCCTGTTGAAGACCCCGTTGCCACCGAGTTGCGACTCACGGGCAACCTCGATATAAGACCCAAAGATCCCGACCTGAAAGGATGGGAACAAAACAAGGTGATGTCCAATTCCACCAAACAAGGGGAGTATAAAGTAGGTCCTTCTGTGTTTGAGTTGCTCGATACGGAAAAAGAAAAAGGTGGTCTGAAGAGGGAGATGGAAAGCTACAGCAGTCTTGACGAACTTATCCAAAGGCCATTCGACTATGTGATGGATTATATTCTTGGCCTGCGCCAATATGGCACGGCGGCTATGGCCGATATGGACACAGTGAAAGGCAACGTGGCCCACGCATATATGGAAACGTTGACGGAAAACGGAAACGGTCTGATAGCGGATATGAAAAAACTGCACAACACTGATTTTGAAAAACAAATCAACCTTTTGGCTGAAACACAAGGCGCTATACTCCTTTTGGAAGAGAACGAATTGGAATTCAGGCGCTTCAAAAATCTTTTGAAAAAAAGTGTCGACACCTTACTTGATATCATTGACCAAAACCAACTGACCATCGTGGGAGCGGAACAATATTACGAAGCGGAGGTGCCTACGATAGGGAAAATGAACGCCCGAATCGACTATGTGCTTGCCGACAGCAACGGCAACTATGTGATTGTCGATTTCAAATGGAACGAGAGTACAACGTACCAAAAGAAACTCGCACAAAATGATGCGATACAACTGTCGGTTTACAAAACGGTAATGGAAAAATGTCTGAAAGACAATAAAGACGAACACAAGGTGGTTTTTATGGGTTACTATGCCTTGCCGCGACACACCCTTTACACCGTTTACAACAATCTAAGTCACAAAAATATAGAGGTAGTTGTGCCAGAAAACAACAACGATTTGATGCAGTTGGCCGCTAATTCCTATTCTTATAGAATAAAACAAATTAAATCCGGTATGATCGAAGAAGGAGAGAACCTTGAGCTTGCCAACTTGCAGTATGTAAAGGATACTTTGAGCAAGCAACTCTATCCGCTTAGAGGCGACTACTATGATAACACTCTGAAAGCCACCAGTTATGGCAATAAAAACATCGTATTGAAAGGAGGACTTGAATAATGAAAAACATCACCTATATCAATGCGGGAGCCGGTTCGGGCAAGACCTACCGCCTTACCGAAGAAATGGTTAACAAGGTCGAACAAAACCTTTGCACCCCGTCGCAGATCATCGCATCCACATTCACCACAGATGCCGCTGCCGACTTGAAGAAAAATACCCGTGAAAAGTTTTTGCAACATGGATTGTTCTCCGCTGCTGCAGAACTTGATTCCGCGGCCATCGGTACAGTACATTCCATCGGCTTGCAATATATCAAAAAGTATTGGTATAAACTGGGGCTCAGTGCCTCTGTTGAAACCATCACCGGCGATGCCAAAACGAGCTATCTCAACCGCACCCTAACCAAAGTTGTCTCAGATGCTGATATTGCCGCTTTTAGAGATTTTGCCGAAACCTTTGGCATCAAACAAAGTAGGTCAAGCAAATATAACTATAATTTCTGGAAACCACTGGTTCAGGATATGGTGGAAACGGCCGATGCCTTTGGTATCAACGACCTGAAAACATCTGAATACGAATCCCAAAAGATGGCACAGTTGCTTTTAGGAGCCAATGGCCGTTTTGCCTTTATGCAAAACCCGACCAAGAGCGAAAACGATCTGCGCGCAATGTACTACAGCTGCATTGAATCCATCTTCAAAATAGCCCGCGATTGGTCCAAGTTGTTCGAACGGTTCAAGGAGGAACATGGATTGATTGAGTTCAACGATATGGAAAGCAAATTCATAGAACTGTTGCAGGATGACGAAGTGCGGTCAGATATTTCGCAATCGGTGAAATATGTATTTGTGGATGAGTTCCAGGACTCCAACCCAAAGCAAATCCGGATTTTCGACTTGTTGTCGGATTTGGTGGAGCACAGCTATTGGGTGGGTGACCCCAAACAGGCCATCTATGGCTTTAGAGGTTGCGATACGGTGTTGGTGCAAGCCCTGACTGACAAAATCTTTGCAGATGCGGATAAGAGAGTTGATGGTATGAGCTTCGACACTTTGCACGAGTCGCGCCGTTCGGTGAAGCCTTTGGTGGATACCACTTCCGCTGTGTTTACCAAGGTGTTCGACGATTTGGATTCTACTATGGTGGTGCTCACGGCTCACAGAACAACATCGCTGCCCAACAACACCCCGGCACTCTGGCATTGGGAACAGAAAAAAACGCTTGACTCCGGCAAACAAAGATTTACGGCAAGCAAAGAGAAACTCTTCAATTCCATCGCACGTCAGATTCGTGATATTGTGGATGGTAATCACGAAATCAAATATGTCATCGACAAAGACAATAATCAATCCCGTCCCGTCCATTATTCCGATATGGCTGTTCTGGCGAGAAGCAATGCGGATGTCGATGCCATTACGAATGCTTTGCAAGCCAAGGACATCCCCGTGGTAATGGAGAGTCCGGTAGATGTCAACTGCAAAGAATTGCGGCTTGTGCGGCTGCTTCTCAACTACATAATCGACGACTCTCCGCTTCTCAAGGCCGAAATCGCCCATCTGCTCTTCGACACGAACACCACCGAGGTGATAGAAGACAAACAGAAAGTGTTGGATTCAACCGATT
>CAMKAR010000318.1 GCA_946410535.1 uncultured Bacteroidales bacterium | reverse complement strand
AAAAGGCCAACCCGCCCTTCATCTTCGGCTACGGCTACTACGGCACCTTCTTCGTGAGCGACTCGAAAGACGCCTGGTCGAGCATGGCCTACGCCAAGGACAAGGACGGCATCGACGAAGCCTTGAACGCCATCGTCGCCGAAAACAAGAGGATGCAACAATACGGCTTCACCGCATCGGAGTTTGAACGCGCCAAGGCCGACCTGATGAAACGCATCGAGAACCAATACGACGAGCGCGACAAGCAAGAGACCGCCCGCCTCTTTGGTCCCATCCTCTCGCACTTCCTCACCAACGAGCCGCTGCCTGGCATCGAGAACGAGTATATGCTCCTCAGCCAAATCATGCCCATGTTGCCCGTTGAAGCCATCAACGAATACGCCAAGGACCTCATCCGCGAAGACAACATCGTCATCACCGTGACCGGGCCAGAGAAGGGAGATGTGACCATGCCTACCAAGGCCGAGGTCTTGGCCTTGTTCGAGAAAGCCAACCAAGTGGAGGTGGAACCCTACGTGGAGACCGTCAGCAACGAGCCTTTGATTGCCGTCCTGCCCGTGAAAGGCAGCATCGAGAGCAAAGAGCATGACGACACCTTTGACGCCACCGTGCTCACCCTGAAAAACGGCGTGAAAGTCATCTACAAGCCCACAACTTTCAAGGACGACGAAATCCTGATGTCGGCCTACAGCTTCGGCGGCTACAGCGTGATGGACCAAAGCGACCCCTACACCTTGCAGGAAATCAACTCGTTGGCCACTTTGGGCGGCGTGGGCAACTTCAGTGCCATCGACCTGCCCAAAGTCTTGGCCGGAAAGAAAGCTAACGTTTATCCCAGCATTGGAACGATGACCGAAGGCATGGGCGGCAACTGCTCAGCCCGCGACCTTGAGACCATGCTGCAACTCACCTATTTGTATTTCACCTCGCCTCGCGCCGATGAAGAGGCCTTCCAATCCTACATCACCCGCGCCAAAGCCATGGTCGCCAACGCCGAATCGGATCCCCTGACCGCCTTCCGCGACAACCTGATGCTCGCCATGTACGACAACCATCCGCTCGTCAAGCGAATGAAGGCCGAAGACTACGACAAGGTGGACTATGCCAAGGCCCTGAAACTCTACGCCGACCGCTTCAAGGATGCCAACAACTTCATTTTCACCTTCGTGGGCAACATCGACCCCGAGACCTTCGAACCATTGGTTGAGCAATACATTGGTGCACTGAAGAGCAAGAAAAACAACGAAACTTGGACCGCCAATGTGCCTACCATCACCGAAAAGGACATCAACAGCCACTACACCAAGGCCATGGAGAACCCCAAGGTGACCTGCTACACCATCTTCAGCGGCGACATGGAATACACCCGCAAGAACCAACTCACCATGCAGGCCCTCAACGACGTGATGGACATCGTCTACACAGAGAAGATCCGTGAAGACGAAGGCGGCACTTACGGCGTGGGCGTGCAAGGCAACCTCAGCCTCCGCCCGAAAGAGACCTTCATGTTCCTCATCGGCTTCGACACCAACAAGGAGATGTACGAAAAGCTGATGGGCATCGCCATCGCCGAGTTGCAAAACGTGGCCAACGAAGGCCCGCGCGAGCAAGACCTCAAGAAAGTGAAGGAGTTCCTTATCAAGAAGCACAGCGAGGACATGGAGAGCAACCGCTACTGGCTGAACTGCATCCAATCCGTCGAGCGCGACAACATCAACCCGATGCAGAACTATAACGACATCATCAACAGCATCACCGCCGACGACGTGGCCAACATGGCGAAGGCCGTCCTGAAAGGCTACAAGAAAGAAGTGGTGCAGATACCTGAATGATTTTTTGGCTGTTAGCCGTTAGCCATTAGCTGTTAGCATAATTGCTGCCAAGCTAATGGCTAACAGCTAAAGGCTAATTGCCCAATCCTTAAATCTTGAAATCTTAAATCTTTAAATCAAATAATTATGACAGAAAAACTCACATTGAGAGACAATGCCACCATGAGGTGGATTGCCTTGCTGCTGTTGGCCTTGGCCATGTTTTGCAGCTACATTTTCATGGACATTTTGTCCCCCATCAAGGACCTGATGCAAACCGAACGCGGCTGGGACAGCTTAGCCTTCGGCACCATGCAAGGTTCGGAGACCTTCCTGAACGTGTTCGTGTTCTTCCTCATCTTCGCGGGCATCATCCTCGACAAGATGGGTGTGCGTTTCACCGCCGTGCTTTCGGGCGCCGTGATGCTCGTGGGCGGCATCATCAAGTACTACGCCATCAGCGAGTCGTTCATCGGCAGCGGTGCTGAGACTTGGTTCAACAACAACCTCAACTACATCCCACTGTTCGACGAGCTGGGTGTTTCGCCTTTCTATCGCGGCATGCCCGCCTCGGCCAAATTGGCAGCCCTCGGCTTCATGATCTTCGGCTGCGGCACCGAGATGGCCGGTATCACCGTGAGCCGTGGTATCGTGAAGTGGTTCAAGGGCCGCGAGACGGCTTTGGCCATGGGTTCTGAGATGGCTTTGGCCCGTTTGGGTGTGGCCACCTGCATGATCTTCTCGCCCTATTTCGCCCGTTTGGGCGGCACCGTCAACGTGAGTCGCTCGGTGGCCTTCGGCGTGGTGTTGCTCTGCATCGCCCTCATCATGTTTGTGGTCTATTTCTTCATGGACAAGAAACTCGATGCCCAAACCGGCGAGGCCGAAGAGAAAGACGACCCGTTCAAGATCAGCGACATCGGCAAGATCCTGTCGAGCCTCGGTTTCTGGCTCGTGGCTTTGCTTTGCGTGTTGTATTACTCGGCCATCTTCCCGTTCCAGAAGTACGCCGTCAACATGCTGCAATGCAACCTCACCCTGACCGAGCCCGCCGCTGGTTCGTTCTGGGCTGGCGACAC
>CAMKAR010000317.1 GCA_946410535.1 uncultured Bacteroidales bacterium | reverse complement strand
CTTACCCGATATGGAAAATTTCGTCGTATCCGCTCGAAAATACAGGCCCATCACCTTCGACACCGTCGTGGGTCAAGGCTCGATTACCAACACTTTGAAGAACGCCATCCGCAACAACACCTTGGCGCAGGCCTTCCTGTTTTGCGGTCCGCGAGGCGTGGGCAAGACCACCTGCGCCCGCATCATGGCCAAGACCATCAATTGCCTCAATCCCACTGAGAACATGGAGGCTTGCAACGAGTGCGAGTCGTGCCGCGCCTTCAACAACAATGCGTCGTTCAACATCTATGAGCTTGACGCAGCTTCCAACAACTCGGTCGAAGACATCCGCAGCTTGGTGGACCAGGTGAGGATCCCGCCCCAAATCGGGCAATACAAGGTCTACATCATCGACGAGGTGCACATGCTTTCGGCGGCGGCTTTCAACGCCTTCCTGAAGACCTTGGAAGAGCCTCCGGCGTATGCCAAGTTCATCTTGGCCACCACGGAGAAGCACAAAATCATCCCGACCATCCTTTCGCGCTGCCAAATCTTTGATTTCAAGCGTATTACAATAGATGACATTGCAAAACACTTGGCCTATGTCGCTCAAAGCGAAGGCGTCAATGCAGAGCCTGAAGCCTTGAACATCATCGCACAGAAAGCCGATGGCGCCTTGCGCGACGCACTCTCCATCTTCGACCAGATGGTGAGTTTCAGCGGCAAAAACATCACCTACAAAGACGTCATCGACAACCTTAACGTGCTCGACTACGACTATTACTTCCAAATCGTCGACCACATCCTACAAGGCAACACGAGCGACATCCTGCTCATCTTGAACGACATCATCAGTAAAGGCTTTGAGCCTCAGCATTTTGTCAGCGGCATGGGCAACCACTTGAGAAGCCTATTGGTGAGCAAAGACCCCATTACGGTGCAACTTTTGGAAGTCAGCGAGCAGTTGAGGCAAAGGTACATCGCGCAGTCGCAAGCCTGCCCGATGCCCTTCCTCATCAAAGCCTTGGAAATCAACAACCAATGCGACATCGACTATAGGGCTGCCAACAACAAGCGCCTGCATTTGGAGATTGCCCTCTTGAAGATGTGCACCCTTTGCAGCCAAGCCTTGACGATGCCTACCGCGCAAGCGCAGCCCGTGCAGGTGGCGCAGAATAGACCTGCAACGCAACAACAGCCGAAAGCGACAGCAACGCCTTCTGTACAAAGCGGCGTTACGACAAGCCCAACCACCGCAACCGCTAAGGCCCCTGAGCCTGTCGAAGGGCCGTCCCAAAGACCTGCTACCGCTCAGCCACAACCCAACAACCCAACAATTCAAACTTCAGCTCCCGTTTCGACAGGCTCAACGTCCGCCACGCCCACCATACGTCCGCGCGGCACGGCAAGCAGCATCTCAGTGAGCAAGGCCATGCAACAGGCTGAGCAAAAGCCCGAAGAAAAGGAAGAGACGTGGGACTCGCCCTTCACCGAAGAGCAATTGAAAGCGAGCTGGGCCGACTTCGTTGAACGCTACAAACACATCTCGCCCAGCTTTGCGGCAGCCATCGGCAAATACACCCCGAAGGTTGGACCGAAGTTTGAAATCCATTTCAACGTCGACAACCTGCTTTTCGAGCAAGACACCGACGGCATGAGCGCACTCAAACACCATTTGAAAGGCAGCCTCCACAACAACCAGTTCGAGCTGAAGCCCCAGGTGATGGAGCGCCCCGCCGAAATAGAGGCCTACACTGACAAGGACAAGTTCGAGAAAATGGTTGAAGAACGGCCTTATTTGAGGACTTTGCAAACGGAATTAAAGTTGGAGGGAGATTTGTAAAGAAAAGTGTTTCGTTGACTCCCCCCTGCCCCCCTCAAGAGGGGGAAGCGCAAAGCGACGCAAAGTCTAATCTTAATATTAAATTTTGAATCTTTAAATCTTAAATCACAAATCAATAATGAAAAAAAGACATTTTATCGCCATGACAGTCTTATGCACAATGGCAGCCGGTTGCGCCGAGAAACAACAGCCAGCCGAACAACCCAAGAAAGAAGTTACTCCCGCCATCGAGCTGAGTAACATGGACACGACCGTGAACCCTGCGGACGACTTTTTCCGCTTCGCCAACAACAATTGGCTGAAAAACAACCCGATCCCTGAGGAGTATTCCACCTTTGGAGCCTTCACCGAGATCGACCAACGCAACGAGAAGCTCATCCAGGACATCATCAATGAGGTTTCGCACGACACGACTGCCACACAAGGCAGCGTCGCCCAAAAGATCCGCGACTTCTACAATGCCGGTATGGACACCACGGCCATCGACCAACGTGGCTACACCGAACTCCTGCCCTACTTCGAGCAAATTGACAAGCTCAGCGACAAGTCCGAACTGGCTGCCCTGCTTGGCGACCTCCACAAGAACGGCTTTGGTGGTTTCTTCTACGCTGGTCCCAGCCTCGACCCGAAAGACGCCACCCGCTACATCATGCACTTTTACCAAGGTGGCTTGAGCCTCACCGACAAGGACGACTACCTCGTCGCCGAATCGCAGGAAATGCGCGACAAGTATGTCGAGCACGTCGCCAAGATGTTTGAACTCACTGGCACCGATTCCATTGAGGCTGCCAAGAAAGCCAAGGCCATCCTCGCCCTTGAGACCGAACTGGCCAAGAACTCGATGAGCCGCGTGGAACGCCGCGACCCCGACAAGACCTACAACATGCGCACTTTCGCCGAGTTGCAGAAGACCACGCCTAACTTCGACTGGAACACGTATTTCAGCAATGCCGGTGCCCCGACCATCGACAACCTCAATGTGGGCATGCCCGCCTTCGTGACCGGTTTGAACAAGGTCATCCTCAACACCGACCTCAATACCATCAAGGACTACTTGCGTTGGAAAGTCAT
>CAMKAR010000316.1 GCA_946410535.1 uncultured Bacteroidales bacterium | reverse complement strand
CGTTGATACGGCTCAAGGCCAGGACAACAGTAATCCTTGTGAATCGAGCGGTAGTATTCATCTCCATTCCGCCATTCTTGACGATGGCTGTATGGTAGGCGTTTACACAAAAAATGTCAGTAAAGACTATAACAGTATCCATGGTTATGATTCCTTGTTCTTCTTTAGGATGAACTTTGATGGGGAGTTATTGGCTAATGTCGGCTATGAGATACCGTATTCAGGATGTTCTTGGCAGATGATTTTCTGGCGCGAACAATTGGTGCCGACCGATTACGGCTATATCTATTATAATAGTCTGCCCAATGTGCCGCCTGCGTCTAGCCTTATTGACAAAAATCGTGTTGTCGGAGGGTCGGCGGCTTACTTGGATAAGAATTTCAATCTTTTGAGAATAAAGCATTTTAAGCATCCTGGAACCACAAACGACCCTTGGACTTTTGATGACGTGTCCATCATGAGGAGCCGACACAATACGACTTATTTTGCCACAAGGTCCAACAAGAACTACGAACAAGGTCATGACGATTGCTATCTTTACGAATTTGACGACGATGTTGAAGGTGCTCAAGAGGTTGTGCCTGTTGTCCATGAACTCCTTAGAGGCAATTATGATTTTGACTTTGTGGCTGAATGCAGGGCAGTGGATGTCGGCAATGATTTTTCATTGTATTTCTGCTATTCATTGAATGTTGGTGCCTCGCTTTCTGGTGATTCATGGGTAGTGATTGAGCAGCTTGACAACGATTTTAACACCCTTGCAGAAGTGTATTACGGCACCGATTCTGATCTAATGTGGTATTGTGCTGAAAGCATCACTACGACAATGGACGGTGGCGTTTTAATGACCGCTCAAACAAAGAAACTCAGCGACCAGAACCAACAAGGGTCAGTGGTTGTGAAGTTTCCATCCGAGGTTTTCGATGGCATCGACGAAGCCCACAACAACGGCCTGAAGGTGGCTGTGGCTTATCCCAATCCGGGGAAGGATGTGCTGAATATCAGGACGGGATTGAAGGATGCTTGGGTGGAGGTGTATGATATAAGTGGGAGGCTTATTCACAATCAAGAAATCACAGACAACATCACTTCGATAAATGCCGGAAACTGGTCTTCGGGGGCTTATGTTTGGAAGGTGATAGCTGGCACTTCGACAGGCTCAGTGACCGAAGCGGAAAGTGGGAAGTGGGTGAAGGAATAAAAATCCATTAATCCCGGAGGCAGCCAATAGGAACCACAAACACTCCGTCTTGCCGTTGATAAGCATATTGCCCTACGGCAGTAAGCACCATCATAAATGAAGGCTTCGGCATACGGGTGGTGTCGATGGTATTGGCTAACTCCTTCAAGGCGGCAACACCGTCGTTGATTAGTTTCTCGCCCCCCAGCTTGACTTCGATCAAGGCGTATGTGCCGTTGCGGCGATGCAGGACGGTGTCGCATTCCAAACCAGAACTGTCGCGATAATGATACAATTTACCGTCAAGTGCTTCTGCGAATACCCGAAGGTCTCGAACCGCCAGGTCCTCAAAGAAAAGACCGAATGAATCCAAATCGTTCATCAAATCGTCAGGACCCAAACCAAGCGATGCCGTCCCTATACTTGGGTCAACGAAATGCCTGGTGTCACTGGTGCGAATGGCTGATTTGCTGCGTAAGTTCGGATTCCATGCTTCGAGGTCTTCTATGACGAACAACTTTTTGAGGGCCTTGATGTAATCCGCCACAGTGTCTTCGTCGAGTGTCTTTGAATCGTTCGATAGCATGTCGGCTTTGATGGTGCCGTATGAGACCTGCTGCGAGATGTTTCGGGCGTAGGAACGCAAAAGAAGCCGTGTGCGTTCTGGACTCCGTTTTACACCATCCACCCGTTGGATATCACGCTCGGCTACCGAATCGACATAGTCAAACGCTTGATCCAATGCAATTTCGCCACTTAAGAATGTTGCCATTGGCCAGCCGCCTCGACAAATAAGATAAGCTATTTGATCGAGGTTGGTCTCGCAGGTGACGGGTTCAATGCCATTCCCATTGAAAAGCTGCTTCAGACTTACTTTTCCGGACGATTCACCTGATTCAAATAGTGTCATGGGCCGCATCTTAATTCTACCAAAACGTCCCGTGCCACTATGTATGGTCTCATCGGCTTGAGGGAGCACCGATGAGCCTGTCAGGATGAATTGTGAGAAATTGCCGCGTTTGTCAACCTCATCACGGATGCTATCCCACAGCGGAGGTATTGTTTGCCATTCGTCAATCAATCGCGGTGTGTCGCCTAATAGAAGCGTTTTAGTACTGAGGTCCACCATCTGCAGACTTTGTTTCAAAACGCCGCTGTCACCAAGGTCAAGTATGCTCTTGGCCTGTTGCTTGGCGGTGGTTGTTTTTCCGCACCATTTGGGACCTTCTATCAATACGGCGCCTTTACCCGCCAATTTTCGGGTAAGCAGGCCGTCGGCTATCCTTGGCATGTAGTTATTTGACATAATAAAATGTGTTCTTTGTTATTGAGGATGCAAAAATACTGATAATGTTTGAATTATGCAAGGAAAACCTGAGTTTTTCGGTTGTTTATTACAAATTTGTTCGGTTATTTGTGGAAGAATTGTTCGGTAATTTGAAAGAAATGCGTATCTCACTAAGCGGTTCATGTCATTTGACGTTGCCTTTTGGGGTAAAATAGCCCAAAATGTGTGTGAAATGTGTGTGTGATTTTTGCAAATGGCTTAGGTTTTTGCTATAATTTTGGATGCAAATTCAAAAACGTAATGCCATGAACATAAATTTCAAACTTTCAGTCGCCTTTGCGCTTGCGATGCTTATCGGAGCCAAGGCCTTCGGGCAGGAATGGGAATACTCCATCCCTTATTACATGGCAGATCCAGAAATGACTCGCCAGTATT
>CAMKAR010000315.1 GCA_946410535.1 uncultured Bacteroidales bacterium | reverse complement strand
GGCCGCCGAGAACAAGCTCCTGCAATCGATGAGCCTCTTCGACGTGTACGAAGGTGAGAAGATTCCGGCAGGCAAGAAACAGTATGCCATGAGCTTCGTGCTGATGTCGCCCACTACCACCCTCACCGACAAAGTGATTGAGAAGACGATGGGGAAGATCCAGGGCGCGTTTGAACAGCAGTTGGGAGGAGTTTTGAGATAATGGACGTACAAGCAATAAAGCGGACCTTCGGCATCATCGGCACCGACCCTGAGTTGGACCGCGCCATCGGCATAGCCGCGCAAGTGGCCGCCACCGACCTCACCGTGCTCATCACGGGCGAGAGCGGCACGGGCAAGGACGTGTTTCCGAAGATCATCCACCAAAACAGCGCCCGCAAACACGGCCAGTATTTCGCCGTCAACTGCGGTGCCATCCCCGAGGGAACCATTGACTCTGAACTGTTTGGCCACGAGAAAGGCTCGTTCACGGGAGCCGTCAACGAGCGCAAAGGTTACTTCGAAATCGCCGACAAAGGCACCTTGTTCTTGGACGAAGTGGGCGAACTGCCGCTTTCCACCCAAGCCAGGCTTTTGCGCGTGCTCGAAAACGGCGAATTCATCCGCGTAGGCGGCAACAAGGTGATGAAGACCGACGTCAGAATCGTGGCCGCCACCAACGTCGACCTGCCCTTGGCCATCGAGAAAGGCCGTTTCCGCGAGGATTTGTACTATCGTCTGAACACCATCCCGATCCACATCCCCGCCTTGCGCGAACGGAAGGCCGACATCCCGCTGCTGTTCCGCAAATTCGCCGCCGACTTCGCCGAACGCAACCACATCCCCGCCATCACCCTGACGCCCGAGGCCGTGAAAATGCTCGAAAACTACCGCTGGGACGGCAACGTGCGCCAGCTGAAGAACGTCACCGAGCAGATCTCAATCATGGAGACCGATCGCAACATTAATTCGGAGACTTTGGCGAAATACCTGCCCAACCGCGTGCAAAGCGCCTTGCCGATGCTCCTGCCACGCGAGGACACACCCGACGGCATGTCGGAGCGCGACCTGCTCTACCGCGTGCTCTTCGACATGAAGAAAGACATCGCCGAGCTGCGCGCCCAGGTCAACAACATGAGTGGCAACCGCCCGATGGAGCCTAACTACATGCAAGCCAACCCCGTCACCCAAATCGGAAACACCGTCGTGACCCGCGTCAGCCAGAGCGAACCCGAAGAAGCCGAACAGGAGTTTGCCGAGTTCGTCCCCGCCGAGGAGACCCATTATGGCGCTTCGACAGGCACAGCGCTTGAGAGCCTTTCGCTTGAGCACCATGAGAAAGAAATGATCATCAAGGCATTGGAAGCCCATCGCGGCAAGCGCAAAGATGCCGCTAAAGCCTTGGGCATCAGCGAGCGCACATTATATAGGAAAATCAACGAATACGGCATCGAGCTATGAAGCATTGGGTGAAAATAGCGATTTTGGTTCTGTCATTGGCCTTCTTCGGCCACAGCTGCGGCATCTATTCGTTCTCGGGCGCTTCGATACCCGCCGAGGCCAAGACCGTCTCGGTGGACTACTTCCCCAACCATGCCCAACTCGTCAACCCGATGCTGAGCAACAACCTTACGAACGCCTTGCGCGATGCCATGACCAACCAAACCACATTAGATATGGTGGAATCGGGAGGCGACCTTGCCTTTGAAGGCGAAATCACCGACTACCGCACCAATCCCGTGGCCATCACAGGGCAAACCGCTGCCATGAACCGTCTCACCATCACGGTGAAGGTACGTTTCAGCAACCGCATCGACGACAGCAAAGACTTCGAGCAGACTTTCTCACGCTACGAGGACTACCCCAGCAACCAAGACCTGAACTCGGTGCAAGAGTCGCTGACGGCCACGATAATCGACCAATTGGTGGAAGACATATTCAACAAAGCATTGGTAAACTGGTAAACTGGACTACGGGACACGGGACTACGGGACAACTGAACAACTGCTAATTGAACAACTGAACAACTGAAAAGATGGACGGCAAGCAACTGATAGGATACATGAAGATGCCCGAGCGGCTGAAAGGCGACACCGTGAAAGAGGTGGAACAGCTGGTGGCCGACTATCCCTATTTCGCCATCGGGCAAGCACTTTTGGCCGTAGCTTACCAGAACGCTGGCGACGACCGTTACAAAGGTCAGTTGAGACACACTGCGGCCATCATGCCCAACCGCGACAAGCTGCGGCTATTCACCCTCATCGCTCGCCATCGTTGGGAAAGTAAGCCTGAAATGCGAGCCTTGCCCGACGAGATGCCACCTACCGACAATGTATTCTCGTCGATGCAGTCCATCGAGCCCAAGGAAGAACAAAGCACCGGCATCATCCGCGAGAAAGTGTTCATCATCCCCGAGATCGACCTCAGTGGCAGCCACGAAGAACTCTCCGCCGAAATGGCCCTGCTCGAAGAAAAGCGCAAGTCGCTCGACGAGCTGAAAGCCATCATCGCCAAACGCTTGAAGGAACTTGAGGCCGAGAAGCAGCGCAAAGAAAGCGAGCCCGAGAAACCCAAGAAACTCTCACGCAAAGAACTGATAGACAAGTTTATACTCGAAAACCCGAGCATCTCGCGACCCAAGGCAGAGTTCTACAATCCCATTTCGGTGGCCCAAAACAGCATCATCGACCAGGAGAACATCGTGAGCGAGACTTTGGCAAAAATTTACGAAAAACAAGGGTATTTTGAGAAGGCAATATCAATTTATGAAAAATTAGGCTTGAAATATCCAGAAAAAAGTCGTTATTTTGCAGCCCAAATTGAACGCTTGAAAGAAAGCAAAGAAAGTCAAACAATTAAATAAACAAAAATGTACACGTTAGTAGTAATTTTAATCCTGATTGTCAGTGTGTTATTAGGATTGATCGTTCTG
>CAMKAR010000314.1 GCA_946410535.1 uncultured Bacteroidales bacterium | reverse complement strand
ACTTCAAGAACTGACCGACAGACTGTACAATGAAGGTCTGTCGAAAGGAAAACACGACGGTGAGGAACTGCTGCAAAAGGCACAGGCCGAGGCCGACCGCATTGTGGCCTACGCCAAGGCCGAGGCCGACCGCATCATCGCACAAGCCAACAAGGAAGCAGAGGAACTGAAAACCAAGGTGACTGCTGACGTGAAGATGGCCGCCACGCAAAGCATCGCCGTGACGAAACAGGAAATCGAGAAAATGATCGTGACCAAGGCCGCCACCGAGGGCGTGAAAGCCAACATGGGCAATGCCGCCTTCGTGAAGGAACTGATTTCGAGCGTGGTGAAGGCCTTCAACCCGCAAAACGCCTCGCCCGTGGCTTTGGATCTCATCCTGCCCGAAAAACTGAAGTCCGAGGTGGAGCCTTTCGTGAAGAACGAAATCGCCAACCAACTCAAGGCCGAGGTGAAGGTGGACTACTCCAAGAAGATGAACGGCGGCTTCAAGGTCGCGCCCAAGGGCGGCGGCTATGTGCTCAGCTTCACCGATGAGGAGTTCACACAGCTCATCGCCAACTACCTGCGTCCCGCCACCAAGAAAATCCTCTTCGGCTGATGGATAACTATGTCTATATCGTGGCCGGCTTGCCGGAACTGACCTCGGGATTCGAGACCACAGGCTTCGACTATGCCGCGCTCAAGGAGTCCGTCATGGAGCTGCTCTCTGAGAAAGACCAGCAGTTGGTCGAACTCATGGAGGAAGGCTTCGACGAGCAAACCCTAGGCCCCGACTTCTACGCCAAGGCCGCCGAGAGCAAGAACCGCTTCATCCGCGAATACTTCGACTTCGACGGTCGCCTGCGCAACATGAAGGTGAACTACTTGGCCAAACGCCTCGGCAAGGACGGCAAGGCTTTCCTTGTTGACTTGCCCGAAGCCGACTTCGACGAAGGCAAGCAGATAGAAGAAATTCTCGCTGATGCCGACTTCGTGAAGCGTGAGCAGAAGATGGACGAGCTGAAGTGGGAAAAAGCCAGTGACATCGCCCGCATGGACTACTTCAACATGAACGCCATCCTCGCTTTCCTCGTCAAGGCCAAGACCGTCCAACGCTGGGCAGAACTCGACACGGCGAAGGGCGAGGAGATGTTCAAGAAACTTGTCCAGGAGATTCGCGGCACGAGTGCGGATTTGAATTTGAGCGGAGGAGGAAAATAACTTTTTGAGGTTATAAACAATAAATATAATCTTTAGAGGTTATTAATGGGAAGATATAAGTTCTGGGCCTTATAAACGGCAAATATAAGTTCTGAGCCTTATAAACGGAAAATATAAGTTCTGAGCCTTATAAAACGATAAAGATAAATATGGTAAGAGCAACTATTTCGGCTGATATCATTTCCTCCACATCGTTAAGCGTGGAGGAATTGACACTTTTGCAATCTGAGATACACGGTTTCCTTGATGGACTCTCGGAAAAGTCGCATGGAAATGACTGGGGACGGTTGTTTAAGGGTGATTCAGTGGAGATTTTCTTGCATGACCCGCATGAAGCACTTAGGGTTGCCTTATTGTTGAAGACTTTGGTGAAGAAAACTTTTGCGTGGGGAAAAGAAAACAATGCTCGGCGAGAATTGTTCAGAAAGTATGGCATCCGATTGGCGATTGGTATTGGTGAGATGCGTATTGCTGACCAAAAACAAGATATTTTGGATGGAGAAGCCATATATAATTCAGGGAGATTGTTGGAAAAGGCATCCAAAGAGAAACTGTCAATCAAACGTAGTATGTTTTTTGCTTGTCCAAATCCGTTGTTGACAGAATATGTTGATGTAATGGTGGGTTTGCTTGATACGCTGTTGAGAAATGCAACTTCGCGCCAAAATGAGATCTTATATTATAGGTTGTTAGGAAAGAATGAAAAAGAGATAGCAGTGATGTTAAACATAAAGCAATCTGCTGTAAATCAACGAAGCAACTCGGCAGGATGGAAAGCTGTAGAATCGGCTCTTAATTATTATGAAAAACTGATTTTCGAATCATGATATACAAACTCCTCATATTGCAACTTTTGGCGCACCTCGTCAGCGACTTTTACCTGCAAACGGAGAAGTCGTGCAAGGACAAGGCCGACAATGCGTTCAAATCGAGGCATTTGTATGTCCATTCGGCGATTACTTTTGCCTGCGCTTGGTTGCTTTCGATGAGTTGGGGCTTTTTGTGGGCGGCGTTGCTGGTTGCCGTGTTGCATCTTGTCATTGACGGTTTGAAGTCCGTTTTCAGCGACAAGAAAGGAGCATTTTTCATCGACCAGTTGCTGCATGTGGCGGTCATTGTCGCGGCAGTGATGCTATATAATAAGGTAAATGCGATTGCGTTGCCAACTTGGTTGCCTGAAATGAATGTGCTGTTGTGGATTGTGGCTTTCGTGTTTTGTCTGCGTCCTGCCAACTTCTTCATTAAGAACGTTTTCAAGGATGCAAGAATCACGGTTCCCACTTATGGCGAAGAGAACCAAAGTCTGCCCAATGCAGGTCGTGTCATCGGCAACGTGGAGCGTCTTTTGACACTTGTGTTCGTCATGTTGGGACAGTATGAAGCCATCGGTTTCCTCTTGGCCGCCAAGTCGTTGCTGAGGTTTAGGGAAACGGACACGGTGAAGTCGGAATATGTTTTGGTCGGGACTTTGTTGAGTTTTGGAATGGCGATTTTGGTAGGCGTTGGAGTGAAACTTTTAATTGAATCGAATGTAATCAGTTGAACCATAAAATCTTAAATCTTAAATCTTAAATTTTGAATTTTGAATAACAATTGATATGAAAACTACAGGAAAAGTTACAGGAATCATTGCAAACCTCGTCACTGTGGAGGTGGACGGCCCTGTGGCACAGAATGAAATCTGCTTCATCGACCTCGACGGCGTCGAGCTGATGGCAGAGGTCATCAAGGTGA
>CAMKAR010000313.1 GCA_946410535.1 uncultured Bacteroidales bacterium | reverse complement strand
TGCGACCGTCGAGCGAGTGGCTGTGGACGGGAAATCCGGCTTGGTGAAGGGCGGCTGCGATGGTCTTGCCGCGCTGACCTTTGACGGTCTTGCCTTCATATTTGAACTCCACAAGGTCTTCCTGCGGGATGTCCAAAATAGGGTGTTTTTCGATTTTGTACATATAGAAATCAGTTTTGAGTCGTAAAAAAGCGACCGCAAATTTAGGAAAAACACGAAAAAACAAATAAATAAGCCTTATTTTTTTGCAAAAAAAGACATTTTAGGCTCTCAAAACAAACTGCATCGTACTCCTGCTACTTTGCTTGATGAGGACGTTTTTGCCTGCAATGAAATCGCTTTCCGAGCCCTCATGATAGTGGCGAATGGTGAACAATTGCAAGCCGTCGTTGTACTTGACACTGAAACCGTCCTTGAGATAGGCCATCATCTGTTTCAGTTTGGTCTTGTCGCTGTCGAAGCAGAACGAAAGCATCAAGGCCGAGGTCTGGATCATGTTGGCATGGATGTTCAGGTCGGCGCAGACTTCGAAGATAGTTTTCAAGTTGTGCTCGTCCATGAAGGAGTAGTCGCGGGGCGAGATGGAGACCAACGTTTGGTTGTCCTTGACGATGAAAGAGGGGATGCTTTCGTCGTTTTTCTGATGGTTTCCATCAATGATGGTAGGATTGTGGTCGGGATGGAGAAACGACTGCACTTTCAAAGTTATCCCCTTGTTTTGCAGTGGCTTGATGGTCTTGGGGTGGATGATGGTGGCGCCGTAGAAGGCCAATTCGATGGCTTCGGAGTAGGGGATGTGTGGCAGCTGGACCGTGTCGGCGAAGCGTTTCGGGTCGGCGTTGAGCAGACCGTCCACGTCTTTCCAGATGGTGACCTCTTCTGCATCGAGGCAGTTGGCGAAGATGGCGGCGGTGAAGTCGGAGCCTTCGCGCCCAAGGGTGACGCTGTGCTTGCCGTCAGCAGTGCCACCGATGAAACCTTGCGTGAGGCACACGATGCCACGGATGTGCTCGTCGTTCAGCTTGCTGATTTTCAGGCGCGTTTCGTCCCAGTCGGGGTTGGCGGCGCGGAAGGTGGGTTCAATGTCGGTGATGACATATTTCCGTGCATCAAGCCAGCGTGTCGGAATCTCGCATTTGCTGAGGTATTCTTGGATGATGCTGGTCGAGATGAGTTCGCCGTAGCAAACGGTTTGGTCATATTGATAGTCGTAGGGCGCATCGGTCTTTTGCAGTTTTTCCCAAAGCTCGATGAAGAGGCCGGCGATGTTCTCGCCAAATTCGGGGTTGGCGTCGTCGCCAAACAGCCCGTTGATGATGCCGTCGTGGTAGCTGATCACCTCGTGCAGGGCCTCCATGCCGAGGTTGCCGTCGTGTTCGCGGAAGTCGGCCAACACCTTTTCCAACATATTCGTAGTCTTGCCCATGGCGGATACCACAAGCAAAATGTCCTCGTCTTTGTGCTGGCCTACGATTTGGGCCAGATTGCGTACTGCATCGGCATCCTTCACCGATGCGCCGCCGAATTTATGGATTTTTTTGATCATTGTGTTTGTTTCGATTATGCTGCAAAAGTAGAAAATAAAGCCCGATGTGCCGCAATAATTCCATTAAATAGGAGTTATTAACCCAAATAACCGCTATTTTTGCACGCTTTTTGATGGGCCGTCAAAGTCCTGAAAGGACGACCCGATGTCAACAGGGATTTCAATCCCCCGCCCATAACAATGCAAACAACAAAAACAAACATACAATGATAGAAACTGACATTCGTGAACTGAACGAGAAAATCCAACGTGAGAGCCAATTTCTCGACCTTATCAACCTCGAAATGAACAAGGTCATCGTCGGACAAAAACAGATGACCGAAAGACTTTTGATTGGCCTGTTGGCCAATGGCCATATCTTGCTTGAAGGTGTGCCAGGCTTGGCCAAGACGCTGGCCATCAAGTCGATGGCAAGTGCCATTGATGCCGACTTTGCCCGCATCCAATTCACTCCCGACCTATTGCCTGCTGACCTCATCGGCACCTTAATTTATAGTCAGAAGAAGGAGGAGTTTGTGGTGCGTCGCGGTCCCATCTTTGCCAATTTCGTGCTGGCAGATGAAATCAACCGTTCGCCCGCCAAGGTGCAGAGCGCCTTGCTCGAAGCCATGCAGGAACATCAGGTGACCATCGGCGACGAGACTTTCCAGCTACCAGATCCTTTCTTGGTCATGGCCACGCAAAACCCCATCGAGCAGGAAGGCACCTATCCGCTGCCCGAAGCCCAGGTGGACCGTTTCATGCTGAAGGTGATCATCAACTATCCCAAGAAAGAGGAGGAGAAGCTGATTCTGCGTCAGAATATCGCTAATGCCGGAGCCAAAATCAACGCCGTGGTGAAACCTCAAGACATCATCCGCGCCCGCGAAGTGTGCCGCGAGATTTATCTCGACGAGAAGATTGAGAATTATATCACGGACATCGTCTTCGCCTCGCGTTATCCTTCGGATTACAAGTTGAAGAAGTTCGCCAACATGATCAGCTACGGCGGCTCGCCGCGTGCCACCATCAACCTTGCATTGGCAGCCAAAGCCTATGCCTTCATCAAGCACCGTGGCTACGTCATCCCCGAGGACATCCGTGCCGTGGCCCCCGACGTGTTGCGTCACCGTATCGGATTGACCTACGAGGCCGAGGCGGAAAACATCACCACCGAAGAAATCATCAACGAGATTTTGAACACTGTTGAAGTGCCGTAAAACCAAGTCCCGTAGGGACGACAGCAATGTAGGTGTAAACCCCTGCCAACAAAATGGCGGACGGGGTGTAAACCCCTGCCGAAAATGAAATAATGATGGTTTAAAATATGGAATCAACAGAAATATTCAAGAAAGTCCGCAAGATCGAGATCAAGACGCGGGGCCTCTCGAACCACATCTTCTCGGGGCAGTACCACAGCGCCTTCAAGGGGCGTG
>CAMKAR010000312.1 GCA_946410535.1 uncultured Bacteroidales bacterium | reverse complement strand
TAGGGCTGCCAACGGCCAAAACGCCAGTAGGCATCCGCGATTAACCCACCCCAGCTGGTGCGGATGTAGCTCCCGTTGCCCATCTGTCGCATCGTTGAGACATACCCTTCGCCCCCAACACGGAAGTGCTTCCCGAAGTGGAAGCGGAGCACCCCGCCAAGGCCGAAAGTGAAGCTTTTGGCATCATAATCCAAAGCCTTGATGTTGCCATGGAGATAGCCTGTGTGAACCATCATGCCGCCATCGAAGCGCCGACCTTCTTGGGCATGGCTTTGCTGCGACGAGAAGAATGCCGTTAAGGCTAGGATAAGCAATAATAGGTGTCTTTTCATCTTTTTGCGGTTCCGTTGTAGGTTAGTTTCTTGCCGCCCATTTGGCATGTGAATGAAAGCGTATCCCCCCATTGGCTACCTTTCAAATGCCGTACGAGGCGCTTCTCATATCTTTTGGCTTTGCTGATGGGCACGATGCTGTCCCCTTCCAATTGATTGTCTTTTATGACGATAGGGGCTAATTCCACATCAAGTTTGACGGGCATCATTCGGGCGAACTTGACACCAAAAAGCGTCAAAGTGTAGTTGTCAGGTTGCAATGTTGGTTGTAATTGAACGGTGACATTTTCTCGGGTATAGTCCCCCAAAGTCATGGTGCCATTGAAAAGTTGTGCTTTTAGTGATGAAACACTGACACACAATAGGATAAAGGCTATCAATTTAGTCATAAATCTAAAATATTTTGCAAAAATCCGCTTCTTTTGCCATTTACACAATCCCCAAAAATGGCTATTTTTTCAGAGAAAAAGTCATCATCCCTGCTGAACGAAGCCGCCCGAAACAGCCAAGCCGTGCACCACAGTCGCCGCTACAATGAGGCTTATCACCCGCATTATCGCATCGTGGAGCGCAGGATTTTCGAGGAAAGGCTGCTTCCGCTGATTTCAAAGTGACACTGCCTCGGCTGGAATTCTTCCTCTTTGGCAACAGCCATTTCATGTTCCAGGAGATGAACAACGCTGAGATTGCAGACTTGCTTTTCGAGTGGCTGAAAACGAAAGGACTATAAGCCATTCCATCCGTAAAAAGTGAAAATTTCCCCGAAATCCGTGAAACACGGGCTTCGGGGATTTGACGTATTTTTGCAGCGTAATCAAAATCTCATCAAAAATGAAAAAACTGTCAATCATCGCAGCATTGGCCATGGTGAGCCTCTTCGGCACTTCGGCCTGCGCACAAAAGAAAGGAGAAAACATGAACAGCCTGAACGACAAGAAAACCCTCGTGGCCTACTTCAGCTGGAGCGGCAACACCGAGGCGGCGGCAAAATACATCGCCCAACAAACCCATGCCGACCTCTTCGTCATCGAACGCGAAGCGGCCTACCCCACCGACTACGACCCGTGCACCGAAGAGGCCAAGACCGAAAAGGAACGCGGCGACCGTCCCGCCATCAAAGGCTCGGTGAACAACTTCGACCAATATGAAGTGGTGTTCGTTTGCGTCCCCGTGTGGTGGTACACCGCCCCGATGCCGGTCTATACCTTCCTCGAAAGCTACAACTTCGAAGGCAAGACCGTCATCCCGTTCTGCACGGCCTACAGCGGCCCGTCGTCCACGCTGAAAGACATCGTCAAGGCAACGCCCAAGAGCGACCACCGCGACGGCATCTGCGTCGTCACCAAGGAGATGGGCGGCCAAGGCATGGACAAGAAACAAGGCCAAATCGACAAGTGGCTGAAGGAAATCGGGTACTAACCAAAGAAAAAAAGCATAATAATGAAATACACAAATTTAGGAAAGACAGACATCCAGGTATCGCGCATCTGTGTGGGCTGCATGTCATACGGGAAGCCAACGGAGGACTTCCATCTTTGGACGCTTGGCGAGGATGAGACCAGACAAATGGTAAAACACGCCCTTGACTTAGGCGTCAACTTTTTCGACACCGCCAACTGCTATTCACACGGCACAAGTGAAGAGTATCTTGGATCGGCCATCAAGCAACTTGGGGTAAAACGCGAGGATGTGGTTTTAGCTTCAAAAGTCTATTTCAACGAAGGCTTCCTTTCGCGTGAGGCCATCATGCGCGAGATTGACGGAACTTTACGACGTCTCCAAACCGACTACCTCGACCTTTACCAAATCCACCGTTTCGATTATTCGACGCCCATTGAAGAGACCATGGAAGCGCTCGACGCATTGGTAAAGTCGGGCAAGGTCAGGGCTATTGGAGCTTCAGCCATGTACGGCTATCAGTTCCATAACATGCAGATTTGCGCCGAAAGGAACGGCTTGACGCTCTTCTCGACCCTCCAAAACCATTACAACCTGATCTATCGGGAGGACGAACGCGAGTTGATCCCCGTCGCAGAGCAATACGGTGTTTCACGCATCCCCTATTCGCCATTGGCTGGCGGGCACCTGTCGCACCGTGGCTGGGAAAGCGGCACCAAGCGCAGCGATACCGACAAGACCATCCGCAGCAAGTACGACCACGCGAAAGAGAACGACTTGGAAATCATCGACCGCGTGGCTGAATTAGCAGAGCAATTAGGCGTGTCGATGTCGCAGGTCGCTTTGGCCTGGCAGTTCAAGCGTGGTGTGGCGGCCCCCATCGTCGGCGCCACCAATGCCAAGCACTTCGACGACGCAGTGAAGGCCGTTGACCTCACCCTCAGCGACGAAGAGGCCGCTTTCATCGAAGCGCCATACAAAGCACACGAAATCGTCGGTGCCATCAGCGCAAACATGACATTGTAAGCAACATTTCATAAAGACACAGGCGCTTCCACATATCGGGCAAAGTCGTTGTGACTTTCAACTTTCAGAATCTTCTGCATCGTGGGACAAAGAAACAATTAATTTGGAAGAACAGTGGAAAAATAGTACTTGATTTTATAAATTATAGTCATTATCTGCAAAATTGGTAACTATTCAGCCAATATATGTAATACCTCTATTAAAAATAAGTGTACTTTTGCAGT
>CAMKAR010000311.1 GCA_946410535.1 uncultured Bacteroidales bacterium | reverse complement strand
GTGATGGGATGCCGGAACGGGTCGATACTGCGGATGTAGTCAGCCATTTCCTCGTGCCATCTCACAATGTTGCGGTGGAATGGGTCGGTGCCGAGTTTTCCGCTCTTGATGTTCTCGACTTCGTTCCAAAATTCCCAGCAGGCGATGTTTGTCGCATAGCCCCAACGCGCCACGATATAGCGGATCAGGTTCTTTGAAAGCCTAATGGCTTCACTGTCAGTGAAAAAATCCGTTGGCGATTCCAATCCGAGCAGCGTATGGAAGGGATTGTTCTGCCAGCAGCTGGCATCGCCCTTGAAGGTGCCGTCTTCGAGGAAGTCGCCATATGTGAAGATGCATGGCATGATGCTGATACCGTGTTGGGCGGCATATCCGACGATGAAATCCAACTCGGCGGCGTCTTTTTGGTTGAGGGTCGAGTCGAAATACACTTTGGGTTTGTTGTTGGTTCTTTGCGTGTATTCCGGCCCGTAAAGGCTCAAGTATTGGTAACGTGTGAGCCAGATGCGCATGAAGTTGGCGTTGCCGTCGAGTGCGTCGATGTATCTTTCATAGTCATAGATGCCATTCGGAGCCGAGGTCGAGCCTGTGTATTCATACCACGCCACGTTGGGTCCGCAAGGGAAGAAACTGCGTGTTTTGCGCTCGCCGTCCTCAACAACCGTCCGTTGCAGGTATCTGTCGTTGCCTTTTGAGATGAAGCCTTGCGCCGTGGCGACTTCCATGCATTGGAACCCGAAGCGCGTGTTGCCTGTCGAGGCCAATGCCGAGTGTCCGTTTCGGTCGGTGGCGTATAGGGTGAACGACCACGTTCCGGCCATGTCGGGCGTGAACCTTACGCGCCAGCCACGGTCGCGATTGGCAAGGGCTTTTTCAGTGTTGCCTTCCTTGCTGAAACTGTAGCCTTCATAATAGAATCCGTTGGTTTTGAATGTTTTGCCGTCTGGCGCGACAAACTCAGCGTAAACGTCGATGACATTGGGGTCGTAGGGGTTGGAATAGTCGCCCAATTGGAACGCAATCTCGTATAAACCAAAAAGATGCGCCGATTTCGGGAAAACAACTTCCTCAATACGGGGTTGTCCGTAGCTGAACGACAACAAACTGGAGAAAAGTGCCAAAAACAGGTGTTTTTTCATGTCGATGAAGTTTTGGGAGGCAAAAATATGAAAAAAAAGCGTATCTTTGCGCAAACAAATCGCACGAATGAAAATCGCCGTAAACACACGTTTGTTGCTGAAAGACAGGCTTGAAGGCATCGGCTGGGTGGCATACGAAACCCTGCGTCGCATGGTGGCAAGCCATCCCGAAGCGGAGTTCTATTTCCTCTTCGACCGCGAGCCTGACCCGATGTTCCTCTTCGCCGACAATGTGAAACCCGTGGTGCTGTTTCCACAGGCGCGCCACCCGTTCCTTTTCATCTGGTTCTTCGAGTTTTCGGTGGCTAAGGCCTTGAAGAAGATCCAGCCCGACTTGTTTTTCTCGCCCGACGGCTATCTCAGCCTTCGGAGTGATGCTTTACAAGTAGCTCAGTTCCACGATCTTAACTTTGAGCATTTCCCCAAGGACATGCCTCGGATTCATCTATGGCACTACAAGAAATACTTCCCGAAGTTCGCCCATAAGGCCAAGCGTATCGTGACGGTCTCTGAGTTCTCGAAACAGGACATCGTTGAGTGTTACGGCATTAATCCCGAAAAGATTGACGTGGCGTATAACGGTGTGAATGAGAAGTTTGCGCCGATTTCAGAAGAGGAAAAGGAAGCCATTAGGACGAAATACACAGATGGGAATCCATATTTCATGTTCGTCGGTTCGTTGCATCCGCGCAAGAACTTGGCGCGTTTGTTCACGGCTTTCGACTTGTTCAAAGGCCAAACGCCATCGAATGTCAAGTTGTTGATTGTAGGGGAGAAGCGTTGGTGGTCGGAGCCGATTGAGAAAGCTTACAGTGCAATGAGGTTCAAGGACGACGTGGTCTTTGCCGGTCGTTTGAGTGCCGAGGAATTGCACAAGGTGACGGCTGCTGCTTTGGCATCGGTGTATGTGTCTTATTTCGAGGGCTTTGGCATTCCGATTTTGGAGGCGTTCCGTTGCGAAACGCCAGTCATCACCTCCAATGTGACCTCGATGCCCGAGGTGGCCGATGATGCAGCCTTGCTCGTCGACCCGTTCAGCGAAGCCTCCATCGCCGAAGGCATGACGGAGATGCTCGACGAGAACGTTCGCGAGAGCCTGATTGAGAAAGGCCGTGAACGAGTCCAAGACTTCTCGTGGGACCAGGCGGCGGAGGAGATTTGGAATAGTTTAATGAAAGCAATAAAAGAATAGAATATGGCTAAAATAGTAATGTATCCAGCGGATAACGCAAAAGAAGCCTTGGATTGGAAAGCCGTTCAAGGCCAACATATTACAGCAGTTGAAAGAAAAGTTTTGGTGCTCGGTTCGGGTGGCCGCGAACATGCCTTGGCTTGGAGACTCGCCCAAAGCGAAGGCGCTCATGTTTTCATTGCCCCAGGCAATACCGGTACGGCTCAAGTGGGAATGAACATTAATCTGAAACTATCTGATTTTGAATCTATAAAACAATTCTGCTTAAAGGAAAAGATTAACTTGGTCGTGGTCGGCCCTGAGCAGCCTTTGGTGGATGGCATCGTGGATTTCTTCAAGAACGATGATGCCTTGAAGGCTGTGAAAATCATCGGTCCCGACAAGCGCGGCGCCCAATTGGAGGGTTCGAAAGCCTATGCCAAGGACTTCATGGAGAAATATGGCATTCCGACGGCCAAGTGCTTTAAGGTGAACAAGGAGAACCTCAACGAAGGTTTCAAGTTCCTTGAAAGCGTGAAAGCTCCTTATGTGCTCAAGGCCGATGGTCTTGCGGCTGGTAAAGGTGTGTTGATACTCAATGACTTGCAAGAGGCAAAAGACGAACTCACCAAAATGCTCGACGGTAAGTTTGGTGCGGCCTCGGCTACTGTGGTCAT
>CAMKAR010000310.1 GCA_946410535.1 uncultured Bacteroidales bacterium | reverse complement strand
GCGACTTCTTCCACAAATACGACGAAGCTCTCTACCGCAAGTTGGAATCGGAGGTGCTGAAGTCGACGGAAAGCATTGATAATGTGGTTATTGCAACGGGTGGCGGAACGGCTTGCTATTTCGACAATATGGAATGGATGAACCAGCATGGCCTAACGGTCTTCCTGAAAATCAGCGAGAAAGCCGTTGTCGACCGTTTGCTCCATGCCAAGCGCAAACGTCCCTTGGCCATCGGCAAGAGCGAGGAGGAACTGATGGCTTTCGTCAGCCAACACTACGGGTCGCGACTGCCGTTCTACGAACAGGCCCGCGTCACCGTGAAGTCAGAAAACCTTGATTTGGATAATCTTGTAAAAATTGTTGAAAATGAAAAAGATAAATAGTTTGTTTTTGGGCATGATGCTGCTTTTGGCCGCCTGCAACATAAAAACGTCAGTGGAGCCTAAAGCCACCGCCATCGACTATGCCGACACCACTTATTGGTATGCCTTCGGCGACACCGACAAGCCTGCCGATGTTTTCTATGTCTATCCCACTGTGTCGGCGATTTCCTTTGCCGACAACGACTCTTCATGGTTCGCCGACATCACCCAAGCCGAGGTGAGGGAAGAGGCCAACGGCAACCAGCGTTTCAACAAGATGCTTTACGACGACTACAACTTCTACGCGCCCTACTACCGCCAGATGATTTTCGAGTCCTACAACCAACCCGACAGCATTTTGCAGGAAAACGCCGCCTTTGCTGCACAAGACGTCAAGGATGCTTTCCAGTATTACATGGAGCACGGCAACCAAGGTCGTCCGTTCTTCCTCGTGGGCCACAGCCAGGGCTCGCAGGTGCTCATCGAGTTGCTGAAAAACGGGATGACCGACGAACAACGCCAACTGATGGTGGCCGCTTATTGCATTGGCTATCATGTTACTGCCGAGGAATTGGCACAGTATCCCGACCAACTTGCTCCCGCTGCTGACAGCCTCGAAACGGGCAAGCTCATCGTCTTCAACTCGGCCACCGATACGACGGCCTTGGCTTCCGTGTCGCGGGGCGACGTGGTGGGCATCAACCCGACGGTGTGGAATGCCACTTCCGACACCATTCCCGCTGAGTATCAATTAGGTATGGCCAAATACAACGAAAACCGCGACAGCGTCTTGATTGTGCCTTGCGTCACCAGGACCTATCTCTATAAGCACACGACCATCTGTCCCGACCTCGACCCCGACATGGTCTTCATTCCTGCCTACGAAAGAATGTTTCCTCATGGCAACCTGCATTTCGCTGATTCATGGCTCTTTGCGGGCAACGTGAAGCAAAATATGGCCTGTCGCTTGCGAAACTTCATGACGAAATGAAAAAGTGCATATTAATAATAGGTGTGGTTTTCGGCTTGGCCGTGTCCGCTTTGGCGCAAGACATTGACAGCCTCTATCGCGTGTTCGAGAGCAATAGGGGAGAAGTGGCCTATCGCGCTGCCGTGGCCATCGACGAGGTGATTGGCCGCGAGCCTAATTTCGAGCCTACCACCGACAAGGACGAAATCAAGCTGAAGCTGCTGCGCACGATGATCCTCCATTTCTTCAACGATGAGGACTTCCAGCATGTGGTGATGTATTCGGAAATCGGCATTGCGCATTACGAGAAGATCGATGACCTGTTTAACCTCGCGGGCTGCTACATGACTTTGGCCAATGCCTACCAGCGCCTCGGTCAGTTCGACAAGGCCATCGAGTGCTACAACCGTTGCAGCGACATCATGGACCGTTTGGGCGGCGATATGGCTGATGTCAACAAGCGGTATGTGATGAACAACATTGCCGAGATTCACCTTTCGATGAACGAATATGGTCAGGCCGAGGAGATGTATCGCAGGTGCATCGAGATGTTGGGCGAAGTGGACGTGAACGACACTGCTTCTAACCTCGACTTGGCCACCTATTACCAGAACCTCGCTGAGGTGCGCATCGCCGAAGCCGGTAGGTTGGACAGCGCAATGCGGTCGCAGAAACTGGGCGAGGCCGTCAGCTTCGCGCAGCGCTCGCTCAACCTTTCGCAAACCTATCACGACACGCCCCACAAGATCATCAATCGCCTCACAGCTCTCTCGAAGGCCACCTTCCAGAGCGGTGGCACTGAGGAAGGTCTGAAAATGATGGAAGAAGCCCTGCGCATTGCCAAAAATAATGACGACGTGTTCATGGAAGCCGTCATCAACGTGCAACGCGGACAGTTTGAGAGCCAGTTGGGTCACTATACAGAGGCTGAGAAAGACTTTGTGAAAGCCATCGCCATCGCCGAGGAAAACCATTTTACGGAGGTGCTCCAGGAAGCCCTCGAAAGCATCTATCCCGTTGTGCGCCAGCGCGACCCGAACAAGGCTTTGGGCTATCTGGAACGCAGCATGACGCTCCGCGACTCCATCTTCAACGAGCACCAACAGCACCTCATCCGCGACTACCAAGTGCGTTATGCCATGCAGGAGAAAGACCACGAACTGGCGTTGGAGCAAGCCAAGACAAAGCAGAACCGATTGTATGTCATTATTTTAGCTATAACCGCTTTGCTTGCCGGTGTGATTGCCGTCATTTGGTACCGCTTGGCCATGGTGCGCAAGAAACGCAACGAGGAACTGATGCGTGTCAACCAGACCAAGGACCGCCTGCTTTCCATCGTCTCGCACGATGTGAAGACCCCTGTGGGAGCCATCTGCACCATGCTCAGGCAGATGACCAACCACTATGACACGATGAGCGACACCGACCGCAAGGCTAACTTGGTGATGATGCGTTCGTCGGCAGAAGCGCTCGACGAGCGCGTGAAGAACATCATGCAGTGGGTGAGAGGCGAATTGGAAAACGGTGAGGTTAAGCGTAATGTTTTCAACCTCAGTCGATTGGTAGATGACTGCATCAAGATGCAGGTGGCGGCTGCCGATGCCAAGACGCTGAAAGTGGTCAATGAAATTGACCCTTCGCTGACCGTCGACGAC
>CAMKAR010000309.1 GCA_946410535.1 uncultured Bacteroidales bacterium | reverse complement strand
AAACGCTCCAACTTGCCGATGGCGATAGGCTCGAATTTCTTGCCCATCACGCAGGCGCCTTCGCATTGGGTTTCTTGCGGGCACACACGTCCACACACGGCAGGCAGCGCCGAGTCGCAACTGATGACACCGGCAGCACCCTCAAAGTCGCCTTTGGCAACACGGGCAATGAAGTCAGGGATGTTGACATTGACGGGGCAATGCTCCACGCACTGTGGGTTCTTGCAATGCAGGCAACGCTGCGCCTCCATGATGGCCATGTCGGCGGAATAGCCCAAACACACCTCGTCGAAGTTGTGGGCACGCACTTCGGGTTTCTGCTCAGGGCATGGGATGCGATGCTTCTTGTCGAAAGTCTCTTCCGAGATACCGCCGATGTGGCACTCATGTCCTTCGGCCTTCTCTTCGGCTTCAAGCTGTTTGCGCGTCACCACGTTGTTGTACATGCACTGGCGTTTCATGGCTTCGTCGAAATTGACGTCCTTGCCGAGGAACTCGGGGCCGTCGATGCAGGTGAACTTGGTCTTGCCCGCAATGCTGACGCGGCAGGCGCCACACATGCCCGTGCCATCCACCATGATCGAGTTGAGCGACACCGTGCAGCGGATGCCCAACTCCTCGCAGGTCTTGGTAGCGAACTTCATCATGATCATCGGGCCGATGCAAACGGCCTCGTCATAGACCTTGCCGCTGGCCACGAGCTGGCGAAGCACGTCGGTGACCAAGCCCTTGCGGCCCGTCGAGCCGTCGTCGGAGGTGACATAAAGGTGACAATAGTCGGCTAATTCTTTCTCGAAGATAAGGAGGTCTTTGGTACGTGCACCGATGATGCAGTCGGCCACGGCACCATGTTCGTACAGCCATTTCACTTGGGGATAGATGGGCGCGATGCCCACGCCGCCACCGATGAAGACGAACGAGCGCTTGCGCAGCTCCTCAGCCGTCATCATGGCAAACTCGGAAGGCTTGCCCAAGGGCCCCACCACATCGTGGAAATGGTCGCCCACATTGTATTGTGCCATCTTTCTTGTGGAATCGCCGATGGCCTTAAACACGATGGTCACCGTGCCACGCACGCGCTGATAGTCACTGATGGTCAACGGGATACGCTCTGAGTTTTCCTCCATCTTGACGATTAGGAATTGTCCAGGCAGTGCCGTCACGGCGATACGCGGAGCGTAGACTTCCATGAGGTAGGTCTCCGCCGCGAATGTCTCTTTATGTAAGATTTCGAACATAATTTATGTAATAATGAGTTAGTGTTTCAACAATATCATTCTGCAAAGATAGTGATTTTATGAAACTACCAAATAAAACGCTAAAAAAACGACACAAAAAAAAGCCCCGAGTTTCCCCGAGGCTTGTATTATTAATAAGGTGTCGTCGATTATTTCCCGTCCAATTCCTTCACTTCTTCCATCATGTTCAGTTTCACATAGATGGAGCGGAGCACGTTCTTCACGTCGTCGGAGGGTTGGGCGTCGTAGGCTTGCTTCAGGTAAGGCAGACCCGTGCGCAGCAGTTCGTTGCCTTGCTCGATCAAGCTGTTGTATTGTTCCTGTTCGGCCTTCGAGAAACCGGTGATTTCATTGGCTTGCTCGATATACTTGTTGGCCATCGTGGTGTAGAGCACGCCGATGTTGTAGGTGGCGTCGTAGTAACCCGGGTTGATGGCGAGGGCTTGCTCATAGTATTGGCGGGCCTTGTCGGTGTCGTACACGTCCTTGTTGTTCTCGTCGCCGTAGATGGTACCGAGCACAAAAAGCAGCTGGGCGTTTTCGGGGTCGAGTTCTTGCAGCTTCACGAGGTCGGCCACGGCTTCGGCGCCACGGCCTTCCTTCAGGTAGGCATTCACCTTTTCAAGGATCAGGCCAGCGTCGCTGGGGTTCTTCTCCAGACCCGCGTTGATCATGGCCATGGCTTGGTCGGCGTTGCCCAAGCCGTTGTAGCAAGCGGCGAGGTGCTTGTAGATCTCAACGTTGTCGGCGCCGTTGTTCTTCACTTCGGTGAAATACTCAAGAGCAGTGTTGTAGTCCTCGGCTCTCAGGGCTGAAGTGGCGGCGAAGTTCAACATCTCGTTGGCATCGGGGCTACCCATGCTCTTGGCGATGTCGTAAGCCTTCTTGAACATGGGGGCGGCTTCGGCAAACTTACCCGTGTTGTAGTCGTCGGCACCTTTAGTATAATAGGTGTTCATGACGTTACCCACGCGCTGGTAGATTTCCTGCTTGTTGTCCTCAAGGAAGTCGTGGTTCTTCATGCAGTTCATCAACGATTCGTAAACAATCTCCAAAGCGTTGGGAGCCTTGGCCAGCAGAGCCTCGTCGCCCGATTGGATGATGTTTTGGTAGATGGCGGCACGATAGAGCCAGGCCTGAGCCTGGTCGTTGGGCTTCATGCCAAGGAATTGCTCGTGGTTGATGCACTTCTCGATGGATGTCATTGCCTTCTCGTACTGTTGGTTCTTGTTGTACATGTAGGCATCGGTTCTGTCTTTCTTCTGGCCCATCATCACGTTGGCGGTGAGAACAACGGCCAGCAAAATCATTACTTTTTTCATTTTCTTGAATTATTTAATGTTTGACAATTTCGTTTGTTCGTATGGTTTCCCTACAATTATTGTTCCAAATTTTCCGGGCCAGCAGTCGGCTCGACTGCCTCATTGGAAACACCATCCGTCGGCCCTTCGACAGGCTCAGAGACCTCAACGGTTTCGGTCTCTTCTTCGTCCTCATGTTCGGTCTTCGTGACGGCGGCAATCTCGTCGTTGCCGCGCAAGTCGATGAGCTTCACGCCTTGGGTGGCACGACCCATCACGCGCAACTTGCTGACTGCCATACGGATGACAATACCCGACTTGTTGATGATCATCAAGTCTTCGTCATCGGTCACGCCCTTGATGGCGATGAGGTCGCCAGTCTTGTCGGTGATGTTCAGGGTCTTCACGCCCTTGGCGCCACGGTTGGTGATGCGGTAGTCCTCAATGTCGGAACGCTTG
>CAMKAR010000308.1 GCA_946410535.1 uncultured Bacteroidales bacterium | reverse complement strand
ATGGCGCCGTTTTGGTCGAAGAGGAAGTTGGACGGAATGTAATAGATCATATAGTCTTCGCTGACCTTGTTTTCAGCATCGCGCACCTGAGTCCAAGGAAGTTGGTCGGCAGCGACGGCCTCCAACCAAGCGTCTTCATCTTGGTCGACACTGACGCCTACGACATCGAAACCAAGTTCGTGGTATTGCTCATAGGCAGCCTTCACCACGGGGTTCTCCTTGCGGCACGGACCGCACCACGAAGCCCAGAAGTCGACCAGTGTGAGCTTGTTCTTGGCGATGACTTCCGAAAGCACAACATCTTGTCCCTCTTTGGTTTGCAGTGTGAAGTCGATGAAAGGTTGGCCCACTTCGAGGCGTTCTTGCTTGGCGATGTAGTTGTTGAGGTCTTTGGTGTAGATGGACTCGGTGGTGAAGCCAGCCATCATTTCCTTCAGTTGGTCGATGGGGTAGTCTTGCTTCACTTGGTCGAGGATGTAGTGCGTGACGAAGCTATCGGGGTGGGCCTTGATATAGTCGTCGCGATAGTTGTCTTGCTGCTCCATCAGCGCAGTGCCCACAGTGTTGAGCGAGTCCATCTTGATGCTGTCGTTGTCTAAGAAGGCTTGTTGCATGACGGTGTAGAGTTCCTTGATTTGGACGTTGAATTGGTCCAATTGGTCGTTGTAGGCATCCAGTTCGGCTTGGGTCTCCGAGGCCATGATTTCGACGGCTTGCGGGTTGTTCATGTCGCCCACGAAGGTGACGTCCTTGTTGTCGGCAAAGAACGGCATCGAGCCACGCATACCCTTCACTTTCAGTGCATAAAGGATTTGCGGGTTGTCGGTAGGTGCGGTCAAGGTGGCCATGTCGTTAGTGATGACGGCCGAGTCGATGGCTACTGGCGCGTTGTCGACGAATTTTTGGAGGTAGACGGTCTTTTCGTTGCCATTGGTTAGGCTCACGTTGACCTTGAAGTTGTCGGTTTTCTCGTTGCATGCGGTCAGGCCGAGTGCAAGAGCCATTAGGAATAATGCTTGTTTCTTCATTGTAAGTCAGTTATTTGTTTGATTGTTTATTCTCTCTTTTTTTCGCTCTTGAAGATGTAAAGGATCATCATGATGAGGAAGGTCGAAACGGGTACGCTGAGCAGGATGCGGAGCAGCACTTGGCCGATGAGGCGGATGCTGAACGACTCAAGGAAAAACAGCGCGAAATGGTGGATGAGCACCATCAGGAGTGCGTAACGCAGGAACCATATTCCGCCAAGCTGCCCGATGTTAGGCTCTGGGATGTTCTCGAACTTCTGGTTGCCCGAAATGAGCTTGATGATCGAGGGGCGGCAAAACGCCATCAAGGTGGTGGCGCCGGCATGAAGACCGGGCGTGCCAGTAAACAGGTCGACGCTCAAGCCCAAGGCAAAGCCCAAAACCAGAAGTTGCCATTTGGGTGTGCTGAAAGGCAACAACATGATGAATATCAGGTAGATATAAGGATGCACATAACCTCCTAAGCGGATATGGTTGATGACCAACACCTGAAGGAGGACGAGCACAACGAAGCGGATGATTTGTAACGCGGTCTTGTTCATGTCATTGGAATTTGGCCTTGAGCGAATCGAGTTCGGGTTTGTGCAAATCTTTGATGACGTACACATGCCTCAGCGTGGCGAAGTCGGTGGCAAACCTGATCTTGGCTTTGTTCAGGGCATCGATGGCGGTGGGATAGAACTCCTCAACGGTGCCCACCATGAGGTCGGCAGGGAAGATGAAAGAATGCGAGCTGGTGAGGATGGTGTCGCCCTGTTGCAGCAGGATGTGGGTTGGTATGTCTTCCACCATGCCGTAGCGGTAGTTGTTGGTGCCCCATTTCAGGCTGGCCAACTCCTGGCTCTGCTTGATGCGGACGCCGACCACCGACTTGCTGTGGAGCAGGCTCATCACCGAGGCGTAGTGGCGGCTCACGTCGGTCACCACGCCCACGATGCCGTCGGTGGAGATGACGCTCATGTCTCGCTCAATGCCATCTATCTTACCTTTATTAATAATGATGTAGTTGTTGGCCTGGTTGGTGCTGTTGTTGACCACCTGCGCCGGGATGTATTTGTAGAGCGTGTCGCCCTCGCTGATGTCGTAGGTGCTGGTGTCGATGTCGTAGACCACCGACAGCCTTTGCCTGAGCATGGCGTTCTCTTCGGCCAGTTGTTCGTTGGCCGTGTTGAGGCGGAAATAGTTGCCCACCTCGCTGCCCCATTCGTAGATTTTCCCTACAACGTCGTTGGTCGTGTTGACCATTCGGTTGCGGTGGTAGCGTTGGCTATTGGCGAGCAGCAAGATGGAAATCACCTCGAGCAGGATGAACAAGATGACGAAGTGATGCTTCAGTATGAAACGCCGAAGGTTGTACATGGCTAACACTTTTGACGCGAGACTTCGGGCCCTTCGACAGGCTCAGGGATCCTTATAGCTACTGAAAAACAAAGGTCGTTGAGCTTGTCGAAACGCCGTCCCGTGTCAATTATTTGATCAGGAACGTGAATCTGTCAAAGTTCTTCAAGGCGATGCCGGTGCCACGGGCCACGGCACGCAGCGGGTCTTCGGCCACATGGATGGGCAGCTTGGTCTTGGCGTTGAGACGCTTGTCTAAGCCGCGCAGCAAGGCACCACCGCCGGTGAGGTAGATGCCCGTGCGGTAGATGTCAGCCGACAGCTCGGGTGGGGTCTGCTCCAAGGCGTTCAACACGGCGGTCTCGATCTTCATGATGCTCTTGTCCAAGCAGTGGGCAATCTCGGCGTAGTTCACCTTGATCTCCTTCGGGATGCCCGTCAGCATGTCGCGACCTTGCACGGCGTAGTCGTCGGGCGGGTTGTCCAATTGCGGGATGGCCGCTCCCACTTCAATCTTGATGCGTTCGGCGGTGCGCTCGCCCACGATGATGTTGTGCTGCTTGCGCATGTATTCCTCGATGTCGGCGTTGAAGTCGTCGCCGGCGATACGGATGGACTTGTTGTTGACGATGCCACCCAAGG
>CAMKAR010000307.1 GCA_946410535.1 uncultured Bacteroidales bacterium | reverse complement strand
CGTTGTTGAACGGGTCGATGGAGTAGACGTCCTTGACGGTGATGGGGCCTTTCTTGAGGTAAGGCACGCGCACGCCACCCGTGTTTTGGAAAGCGAAGTCGGCACCACTCATCTCACGAAGGGCATCGGTAATCATGCAGCCGAGTTCCTGCGGGGTCTCAAATTTGGTCTTGGCCGTGGCGATGGCCTCGTTCAAAGCAGGAGCATTGTTGAATTCATCAATAAGGTTCTTGATTTCTGCCTTTTCTTTTCTTACCTTATTGACGTTCAGCACAATGGCTTCTTTCGCCACGACTTTGTGATTTTTAACGTGCAGCTTCACCAAAGTGGCATATCTCAGGTGCGACCCCGATTGGGTAATAAGCACGCCATTGGTTTCGGAAGGGTGTTCTATCAAGGTGTGGCTATGCCCGCCTATGATGACATCGAGCCACGGATTGGCTTTGGCCAATTCGATGTCGTCGTCGAGGCCGCAATGCGAGAGCAGGATCACCACATCGTTCTGGTTTCTAAGGAATTGGTAATTTGGCAAGACTGCTTCAGGGCGCTTGAAACTCACTTTGGTCAGGTTGTTGGGATGGGCGCCTGGAATGCCATCGTGCCGGATTTCGATGAGGCCCACAACGGCCACTTTCACGCCTTGATGCTCGAAGGCGATGTAAGGCTTGATGTCGAGGTTGACCGTGTCGGGGATGAAAACGTTGGCACAGAGAAAGGGAAAACTGGCCCGCTCGATGTCGTTTTGCAAAGCCACGACGTTGGCGTCCCATTCGTGGTTGCCCACGGTGCACAAGTCGAAGCCCGTGCGGTTCATCAGCTCGATCATGGGATAGTTGGTGGGGCTGTACTGGTCGTTGACAGGGTTGCCCGTGCGGTTGTCGCCTGCCGAATAGAGCAGCATGTCGGGATAAATGGACCGCAGGCTGTCGACCATCGCGGCAAACTTGGGAAACTGGTCGATGCTGGCGTGCATGTCGTTGACCGAAAGGATGACGATGTCGGTCTCGCCGCCCACCTGATTCTCTGTTTTTTCCGTATTTCCGTCTTGATTTTCAGGAGCTTTGCGGAGCGTCAGAAACAAAACCACTGCCAGCAAGGCAAGGAGCAACAATAATTTCTTTTTGTTCATTTGGGATGGATTTTGCCGCAAAAATAGGAAAAAGTTTTATCTTTGCAGAAATTATGGCGAAGAAAAGGAACAACGATTACCCTACCGGGGCGCGGACGAGTTGGAAGGTGGTGCTCACCTACCTCTTCGTGCTCGCGCTATGTGCCGCCTTGTTCTACTACATCTTCAACCTGCGCAACTCCATCCAAAACCAACGCGCCAACATCGTCACCCAGCACGAGGCCTTGGACTGGGCCAACCGTTTCACCAAGAACGTTCACGACGCACAAAACGCCGCCAACCTCTACGCCTTCACCGAGCAAGTCAGATACAAACGCCAGTTCAACGCCGCACGCCAAGCCATCACCGAACAAATCGACTCGCTCTTGGTCGTCGAAATCAGCGAGGAAAACAAAAAGATGGTCAGCGAGATTGACGGACTCATCCAAAGCAAGGGACGCATCAGCCGCGAGCTGTCGAAACAGTTCCACGACTTCAACCCCTTAGCCGAATTCGACCGCACCATCGACTCCTACATGCCACCACCGCCCGAAGAGGAGATTGTGGTCAACACGGTGTCGAAAGACACGATTATACGGGTTCCGAAAGCACCCACGAAGAAAGGCTTTTGGGGACGCATCGGCGATGTATTCAACCCTGAAAAGCAAGAAGACAGCATCGTGCATATCACCATCGAACGCTCCGACACGCTCCGCATCAAGCAGCAACCCATCGACTCGCTCACCATCCTCGCCGACCTGCGCGTCATGTCGAACAAGGCCAAGACAGAATACTGGAACAAAATCAAGGAATACGAGAAAAAGACGCAGGAATTGGTCAAGGCCGACAACCAACTCTCCGAACAAATCTCCACCTTATTAATAAGGCTCAACCAGGAAATCCTCGACTCCACCATCCACGAAGTGGAAAAGAGCGAGGAAATCATCCGCAACAACATCAAGACCTCCATCCTCATCGGGGCGGCCACACTGTTGCTCATCATCATATTCATCATTCTGATTATCAGCGATGTGAATAAAGGCTATCGCGCCCGACGCGCCGCCGAGGAAGCCAAACGCCAGACCGAGGAAATCATGGAAAGCCGCCACAAGCTGCTGCTGTCGGTGTCGCACGACATCAAGGCGCCGCTGACCTCCATCATGGGCCACGTGGAGCTTTTGGACAAGAGCGAAAACGAAAAGGAAATCGTCTCCATCCAACAGTCCGCCGACCACATCCTCAACCTGCTCAACAACCTGCTGGAATATTCGAGCCTCGAACAAGGCAAGCTGCAAGTGAGCAAGGAAACCTTCGACATCGGCCAACTCTGCGACGAGATCGCCGAGATGTTCGCCCCCATCGCCAAGCACAAAAACCTGCAATTCCATTTTGAGAACAGCATCGACAAAGGCACGCTTCTCAACACCGACAAACTGAAAATCAGGCAGATACTTACAAACTTGATTTCCAACGGCATCAAATACACCTTGGAAGGCGAAGTCAAGTTCAAGGCGCGCTTGGGACGCAACTTGGCCGTGTTCGACATCATCGACACCGGCGTAGGCATCCCGCAAGACAAGCTGGAAGAGGTGTTCAAGCCTTTCGTGCGCATCGAGACCTACAACCAGTTTGCCGAGGGCAGCGGCTACGGCATGTCGGTCGTCAAAGGTCTCGTCGACCTGCTTGGCGGCGAGATCCACACCGAGTCGGAAGTAGGCAAAGGCTCGCATTTCGAGGTCAGGATTCCCGTTGAGGAAATCTCGCAAACGAAAGAAGATGCGGATTCGGTCGACCGCAAGAAGAGCCTCAGTATGTTGGTTTTCGACGACGACAACACCCTGCTGTCCGTCATCGACAACATGCTCCACCGCCTCGGCCATCAGGCCATCCCCTGCCGCTCG
>CAMKAR010000306.1 GCA_946410535.1 uncultured Bacteroidales bacterium | reverse complement strand
AACGGTGTTGCTGTAGGCTACATCGTTTGGGCCAAATGAGGCTTTGTAGCGCAACACCGTTATGGTAACGGTGTTGCTGTAGGCTACATCGTTTGGGCCAAATGAGGCTTTGTAGCGCAACTGCCAATGGTTGTAGGAAGCGTCGAGGGATTGTCCGATGCTGTAAGGCTCTATGGTTTCGTTGAAGCCATCGTCCGACATTTCCCAACCTTGGCTTATGGGATTGCCTTCAACCGTAGGTGCCTCCAAGTCGAGTGGTTGGCCTGCGCAAATCGCTTCGGGAGTGTCGATGTTCGCTACGATGCGAGCGAATTGGGCGGTTACGGTTACATTGGCATTCACCATGGTGAAAGTGTTGTCCGGGTTGATTGTGATATGCTGCTGATACCACATGATAATGTATGTTGCATCAAGCGAGCTTAGGAAATAGTTCGGGTCAGGGGTGGCATAAATATGGATGGTTTCGCCTTCGCTGGCTTCTGTGGGGTCGATGGTAACGGTTCCATTTTCGGTTTCTTCCACCGTGATGCGGTGTTTCCTTTTGGAGAATGAACCTGAGACGGTGATGGCGTAGTCGGGCATGGGAAAACTTCCGTTTTCTATGATATGGATTTCGTTGACATTGTTTGTGTTGTAATAATAAACAGAGTCCGTTTCGTATGCATCATTTGGAGTGGCGATTACCGAAATTTGGGTTTCGACTTCGACTTCACCGGATGGAGTTACTTCAATATCGCCGTTGGAAATGCCTGGAGCCAATTGGATGCGATGTTTCTTCTTTTCAAAAACAGCAGTGATGATGACATCAGACGCAGGCATTTCGAAAGTGTTGTTTTCTATTGGATATTCAATGGATCCCACAATGTACTTCAGTGACCCTTCTTGTAGTTCGTAATATTGGTAGCTTACTATGTTGACTTGAACCAGAGTGCCAGGGGGCACACTATCGCATGGGAAGGCAGTGATGTTCCCGTTAGCAATAGAGTCTATGATTACATTGTAATAGACGGTAGTTTGCTCGAAATGAGCCACAAAGGAAGAATCTGATGTCACTTGGAATTCAAATTTATGCGTATTGCAGACGGTGTCGCCATGATGATTGGTCCAATTGACGAACTCATAGCCTGGATTGGCGTTTGCTGTTAAGGTTACTGTGGTGTTAGCTGGAAACGTAGCGGTGTCATTAATAACACCATCAATAGTTCCTGCCACTTCGGGGTCGGCGTAAGCTCTGATTAGGTAAGTGGTGTCGCTTTGCCCTGTAGCCATTGCTGCGGTCAGAAGCAGCAAGGCGAATAACAGTAGATTTCTTTTCATTTGTCGTTGTTTTTATTGTTGTTTTCCTGTTTGTCTTCGATTGTGTTAGTTCACTTTCACTACGCCAGCCTTGATGTCGATCTTGGCACCCGCGTTGAGGGCCATTTCCCTTTCGGCCTTGGCATGGTGTGTCTTTGAGTATTCAAGCAGTTGCTCCTTGGCTTCCTCACGGATGTTCTCGGCGGTGACTTGGAGCTTGTGCTCGATTTGCTCGTCCTTGTTGTCGCCGATTTTGACGAACTGGTTTTCGCTAACCGATAGCGAGTCGTTTCGGTCGATGTTGGTCGAGCGGTCGTTTCCGGCGTGCTCGCGGATGTCGTTGTCGGCGGTGCGCTGCATGTCATTGTCGGCAGCCAGGAACATGTCGTTGTGGGCAGTTTCCGAAATGTCGTGGTCGGCGGTCATGGCAATGTCGTGTCCGGCATGCATAATGATGTCGTTCTTGGCATACAATTCAATGTTCCCCGTCGATTCAAGCATGATGAGCTTACGGTCGGTGGAGAAAGTGAGTATATAGTTTTCTTTTTCGTTGTCGTAGATTCGGATGTAGCCGTCGGCGCCTTCGTCGTGGATTTCGATGGTGTGTCCGTTGCGGGTGCGGATGGCCTTGATTTGGTTGTGGCTGTTGTTGTTGGGCAGCCATAGGCTGTCGGGGGTGCCATATTCCGAGTCGCCATTATATAAGGTGCCTTTCACATAGGGCCGTTCTGCGTTGCCGCCTTCGAAGTCGATCATGACTTCCTCGCCGATTTCAGGAATGAAACTGAAGCCCTTTCCAGCGCCGGCGTAAGGCTGCGCGATGCGAAGCCAAGGGGTCTTCATTTCTTCATCGAGTTGGGCTTGCCAGTCGAACTGTACGCGGATGCGGCCCAAGTCCAAAGGATCTTCGTTGTCGGTCACCTTGGCGCGGCACGATGCGGCTTGTGGGTACACATCGCTATAGGAATAAGGTGGATAGTCGCACGCCGACGGGATGCCGACGAAGTGGTTGCTGTAGGTCTCGTCGGCAGAGAAGGTGTGGGTGAGCTCAGTGATGATGATTTCGTCTTGGTTGACATCGCTCTTGGTGTTCGCCAATGTGTCGGTAATGAAATTGTCGACGATGGTCAGGATGGCACCAAGTTTCAGTTTCGAGCAATAGGTGATGCCCGAATAGGTTAGCATTCCAGCCTTCTCGCCACGGCCTTGGGTCTTGGTCGAAACGTTCAGCACCGTTTCGCGACCGTCGTTGTCGGCAAATCCGCCTGAATGCAGGTTTTGCAATGTGGTTTTTGTGAAGTTGCTTTTTGAAGCCTCAAAAACGCTGTCGCTCAATTCGTTGTATGAACGATCCATTTCGCTGAGGCCGTCTTTCTCAGTAGCGTCGTAGGCGGTGTATGATGAGGCCACGTGGTTGAACCCTACATGTTGCATCTTCATGTCGATCCCGTAGACTGGTATGTCTTTGCTGGGGTAGTTGAGGATGACAGATTCGGCGTTTTTCAGGTTTCCGAACACCAGCTGCTCTCCGTCGTTGTAGAGCCATTCCCCGTAGCGGCGGGCCAGCCTTTGTAGGAACTGGTAGTTTGTCTCGTTGTATTGCACGCAGTAGGCGATGCTGTCGGTAAACCGTGCGTCGATGGTGGTCGCAAGATGGTCGCTGTAATCGTCAACCACGTCGTTGACGATATCGTCGAGGGTCTTTTCCTCAAACGACTTGCAGTTGGGGTTGTCTTC
>CAMKAR010000305.1 GCA_946410535.1 uncultured Bacteroidales bacterium | reverse complement strand
AAATATATTATCTTTCCTCCTTGTCCCGGAGGGACACCCTCTCAATAACCCCACACAAGCGACGAAGGAGCGCCGTGTGGGGGTGGAACGGCGGCACCGACACCCTCTCGCGGCGCGGGAATCGGCACCCAAGATGCAAGAAACCCGCTCGCCGCGAAAGTGAGGCGTTGGAAAAAAAGCGTTGCTTGGAAAACTGTTGCTACCGGCCTTGTGCCATCAGGTATATAAGCACCCAAAAAAACATCTGGCAGATTGGAATATTTTTCCCATTTCAAAAATAGTTGTATTTTTGCTCCCCGATAATATTTCAAGTTAAATCAATAATTTGTAAAATAACACTATGCAAAGAAACATCATCACCATCCACCGCGAGTTCGGTTCTGGTGGCGGCGAAATCGCCCGACTAATAGGAGAAAAACTCTGTATGAAAGTGTATGATCGCTCGATTCTGGACTGCATTGCCAAGCAATTCGACATGACGATTGAGAACATAGAGCGTGTGAAGGCTCAAAAGGCCAATTGGTGGAGCGACTTTTGTCGTTTCTACAAACAGTTCGGTGCAGTCAGTCATACACCTAACTCACAAGCCGAGGTCACCCCTCTGAGCATATTCTATGCTGAGGCCCGAGTATTGCGTGGTTTGGCCGAAAAGGAAGATTGCATCATCGTCGGCCGCGCTGGCTTTCACATTTTCCGAGACAATCCTAATGCGTTGCATTTACTTATCAGAGCCAAGCGCGATGCCCGCATTGCCCGTATTGCTCAAAAGCAAAGTCTATCCCTTGACGAAGCCGCCAAGCTTCTTGACAAAGTGGATGAAGCACGCGACACATTCGTGAAAAACGTCGCCAACACCTCTCGCTATGATGCCCGCAACTATGACTTCACCTTCAATGTTACCGGCATGCAGATTGAAAAGGTGGCTGATTTTTTGGCAGAAAACATACGCCATAAAATAGAAATGAGCAAATAACGGGGTTCAACCTGCTTTCAAGTCACAAAGTTCACCACCGCAAAAACCAGATGGCACACCGCGAACACTGTGGCGAAGAGGATGGCCGGGAGGTTCTTCCGGTCGATGGCAAAGAGTATGAACGCCAAGCAGGGCGGAACAGTCAGCAGGAGGATGACGATGGGGAACACTTTGGCCGTGTAATACAACGCCCACCCAATGTAATAAATTGCGACGCAAACAATTGCAGTAATAATCAAGGGAGAAAAGCGAAGTTTGCTTCTGTCATTATGGATAACGAAGCAGAGGCACGCGACGGTCAGGACTTGGAACACGGAGCCGATGGCGTCCACCACTGGCGTGGCCGAATCCGCGCGCAGGATGTCGTTCGGTGCGGGAACGGCGAACCAGATGAAGTTGGGGAGCATCACCAGCAGGAAGAGGAGCAAGCCCCACGGGTCGAAGCCGAAACGGTATTGTTTTAGCGGTTTCATAGTGTTCCGAAAATAAGTGGTTCAAATTTTTATATACTTCGGGAATGCCTCGTTACGCATAATCCCCCACATCTTGTCAATATAGGAGAGGGTGTAGAACTGCTCGTAGTAATGGTAGTAAAACGCCCCTTTCGTTGTCATCGAATAGATGTTGTTTTCTTTTGTAAGGAAGCCCAATTTCTGCGCCAACCAAAATTCAAAGCCATACATTTTTTTCAGCGGCACACCGAAAAACTGTTCAAACGTTCTCTCATCCAATTGCATACTGTACAGCGTCCAGAAGAGGTAATACACCATTCGTTGTCTCAGAGAGAACCTGATGGTCAATGAGGTGGGCAACTCGCCGCCGTTTATCCTTTTGCAATATTCATCAACAGAAAAGGTGTTTATTTTGAATTGATCTTTTAACAGGGTGGTGGCGGAACAGCCAAAGCCAAGGAAGTTGTCCCGTGTCATAGAAGAATATTTGGCTTCTTTCTTGTTTGAGAACGTCCAAATGGAGTCACGATAATATCCTTGTTGCTTGAAATAGGCCGTTATTTGATCCAAAAGTTGCTTTTTTTGTTTCTTCGGCATTGATTTCACTTCACTTTTGGTGAACGAGAAATCAATAAACGGATAAATAGCGACGTGGTTGGCTCCGTTTCTGAAAGCGATATCCACATCCGATTTGATATCTTCGCAAGTTTGGTTGGGCAATGCAAATATAAAATCCATCGAAACAGTCTCAAACGCAACCTTGTCCAAGGCTTCTTTCAATTTGGCAGGATCCACCTGCTTTCGTCCTAAGACAGTTTGGAATTTTTCTGAAAAAGCCTGGATTCCGACACTGATTTTCGTAACGCCCGCTGCCTTAAGTTTCCATAGTGTCTCAACCGTCACGTTATCGGGATGCAGTTCCACGCCAACACCTTCTGTAACAATGAAATATTCGTTAATTACCTCTATGATTTCGCCAATTCTGTCCGCCACCAAAGCCGGTGTCCCACCCCCGAAATACAAACTGGTCGTCTCTTTCTTGCCGTCATATTGACTGCCAACCATACGAATTTCCTGAATCAGAGCATCGATATATTTATCGCATAACTCCTTGTTGTATATTGTTTTGCAATATGGGCAAAACGTGCAAATGCTTTTGCAAAAGGGAATATGGACATACAGTCCAAGTTTGTCACAATCCCCAAAAGGAAGATGACTGTCGTACTCATTTTCAAACAGAAACGGTTTGAAAGATCGGGTGAGCCAAGTTCTGGTGAAGGTCGTAATCAAACTCATAGGCAAAAACAATCTCGTTCGCTGTTTTATATGTACTTTGAGTAAGTTTTCAGCGAATTGCACCTGTCGGTTATGATTATTGACCCGATAATGGGGTCTTTTTTCTTGAACAGGGCAGTTTTAATCCAGAAATTGGCAAGATACCAATAGGAAGAAGCTTTCATCACAGCGTTTCTATGGTTTTCTGCAGTGCCTCCAGAAACCGTGCCGCGTCGCCGCCGTCCATCTGCACATGGTGGAACTGGAATGAGACGGGCAGCTTGGTCTTGAACCACTCTTTGCGGTATTTGCCCCACATCACCATCGGGTTGAGGA
>CAMKAR010000304.1 GCA_946410535.1 uncultured Bacteroidales bacterium | reverse complement strand
ATGATTGATAACGCAAAAATACACAAAGAAACATTATCTTTGCAAAAAATTCGGAAAATGCTGTTTTCAATCATCATACCTGTCTACAACCGGCCGCAGGAAGTCGACGAACTGCTGGAAAGCCTTTGCACACAGACTTTCAACGACTTCGAGGTCATTGTTGTGGAGGACGGATCGACGGAAAAATGCGAGGAAGTCTGCCAAAAATACGCCGACAGATTGTCGTTGCATTATTACTTCAAGCCCAACAGCGGCCCAGGCCCGTCGCGCAACTACGGTGCCGAGCGCAGCCGAGGCGAATACCTTATCATATTGGACTCGGACGTCATCGTGCCAGAACGTTATCTGGAAATCGTCAAAATCGAACTCGACCGCGAGCCTTGCGACGCCTTCGGCGGTCCCGACCGCGCCCATACGTCGTTCACGCCCATACAGAAGGCCATCAACTACGCGATGACCTCGTTTTTCACCACGGGCGGCATCCGCGGCGGCAAGCAAAAGTTAGACAAGTTTTATCCGCGCAGCTTCAACCTCGGAATAAAAAAGTCGGTTTTTGAAGCCTTGGAAGGCTTCGCTCCTATGCGCTACGGTGAGGACATCGACCTGAGTACCAGAATCTTTTCCAATGGTTATTCATGCAGGCTTTTCCCCGAAGCATTCGTTTACCACAAGCGTCGAGTCAAGTTCAGTTCGTTTTTCCGGCAGGTGAAACACAGCGGCGAGGCGCGTGTCATTTTAAAGAAAAAATACCCTGACACCTTCAAGCTCGTGCACCTTTTGCCAGCGGCTTTTGTGGTCGGCAATTTGTTTCTGCTCGTTTTGGCCATTTTCCACCACTGGCTATGGCTCGCCCCTATCCTACTTTACTGCCTGATGGTCTTCGTTGACTCGCTTATCAAAAACAAAGATATCCATGTCGCATCACTTTCGGTTCCAGCGGCTTATGTACAACTTTTTGGCTACGGGACAGGATTCATCGAAGCCTCATGGAACGACATTTTACGCAAAAAGATGCCATCGCAAGGGGAAAAAACGTAATTTCGCAGCACCTATTATAATATACCATGGGAGGATTTTGGAGAATACTGCTTACCGCCGTCTTGATATTCTACGCTTTCAACATGATTATCAACTTGATATTCAGGAGAAAAGCGAGAAAACTGCAACGGCAAATGGAAGAAAGCCTGAATAACGACCGCACTACGCAAACTGAAGACGAAACAAAGCCCCATGTCGACCCAAACATTGGAGAATACACTGATTACGAAGAAGTTGAATAGAACAAAACAAACATCATGAAGAATACTTTTTTCCAAAAGAACAAAACTGTACTCAGCATCGTGGCCGCCATCATCGCCTTTGCGGTCATCACGCTGGTTTATTTCAGCCCAGTGCTGCAAGGCAAACGCATCAAACAACACGACATCGAGATGCATCTCGGTATGTCACAAGAGATTACAGAGTTTCGTGAGGCCACAGGTGAACAGACCTTATGGACCAACGCTCCCTTCGGTGGTATGCCCGCTTGGAACATCTCCGTGCCCGCGAAAGGCAACCTTACCAACCCGATTTACAAGGGTCTGAGTTTGGGATTCCCACACCCCATCGGTTCCGTATTCATCTGTATGTTAGGCTTTTTCATCCTGCTATTGGTGCTCGATTGCGGCTTTTGGATCAGTTTTGTCGGAGCCATAGCCTACGGCTTCACATCCTACCTATTCATCGTCATCGGGGCGGGACACAACGCCAAGGCCATGGCCATGGCCTATATGGCTCCCGTCATCGCGGGCGTGCTGCTGGCCTACAAAGGCAAATACTTGTGGGGCTGGATTTTGACTGCTTTCGCGTTGGCCTTTGAGGTGCGCACCAACCACCTACAAATCACCTATTATTTGGCTCTGACCATCGTCATTTTGGTCATCGCGGAGTTCATCAGCGACATCAAAAACAAGAAGTTAGGACATTTCTTCAAAGCATCGGCGGGACTGGTGGTGGCTGCCATTCTTGGCGTACTCACCTGTTCAACAGCGCTTTATGGAAACTATGAATTTGGCAAGGAAACCACCCGTGGCAAACCGGTGCTGACCCGCAACGAAGACAACCAAACCAAGGGCCTCGACCGCGACTACATCACCCAATGGAGCTATGGCAAGGGCGAGACCTGGAGCCTGCTGATTCCCAACGCCAAAGGTGGCTCTTCGGCCTATATCGGCAAGCAAAATCCCGCCTTGGGCAAGGCCGACCGTCAATTCAGGGAAAGCATCGCGCAGAGCAACGCCTATTGGGGCGACCAACCCGGAACGAGCGGCCCAGTGTATGTAGGTGCCATCGTGGTGTTCCTCTTCGTCCTCGGAGCCTTGACCGTGAAGGGCAAGCTGAAATGGGCCTTGCTCATCGCCACCCTGCTCTCCATCCTGCTCAGCTGGGGCAAGAACTTCATGGGATTCACCAACTTCTTCCTGGACTATATTCCTGGTTACGACAAGTTTAGGGCGGTCAGCATGACCTTGGTCATCGCTGAAGTAACCATGCCGTTACTCGGTTTCTTGGGGTTGGCCGAAATCGCCAAGAGTCCTGAGAATTTCAAGCAAAACATGAAGAAATTCTATATCGCCTTGGGCATCACGGCAGGCATCTGCCTCGTGTTCTACATCGCGCCCAAAGTATTCTTCAACTTCCTCAGCCAAGGCGAAGCCGAGCAGTTTGCGGCCATGAGCAAAGGCAAGGACGGAGCACTTTACGCCAACTTCGCCACGCAACTTGAGAACGTGCGCGTAGCCATCTTCCGCAAGGACGCGATGCGCAGCCTGCTGTTCATCATCCTTGCCGCTGTGCCGCTGCTCCTCTACGGCAAGGGCAAGCTGAAAGGCCAGGTTGCCTTCCCTATCTTGGCCGCGTTGGTGCTCATCGACATGTATCCCGTCGACAAGCGCTACCTCAACAACGACAAGTTCGTGAGCCAACAGAAATACGACAAGCCCTTCACCGCCACGGTGGCCGACAAAGCCATCCTGGAAGACAAGGCACCGGATTTCCGCGTGGCCGACATCACCAAAGACATGTTCAACGATGCCAGCACCTGCTATTTCCACAAG
>CAMKAR010000303.1 GCA_946410535.1 uncultured Bacteroidales bacterium | reverse complement strand
GCAGCTCGAGCAGAAGCTGGAACGTCGGCCCACCCTGAAGGAGATCGCCGAAGAGGTCAACATGCCCGAGGACAAGGTGGACCAGTTGCTGAGTCTCAACTCGCGTGCCGTTTCGACCGACGCGCCTTTGGACGACGAGGACGATGCCAACTTCCTGGATGTCTACGTCAACGAGGACGAGACCAAGACCGACTCGGTGGTGGAACAGGAATCGACGAGCCATGCCATTCGCCGCTCGCTCGATATGCTCAGTGAGAAGGAGCGCACCATCATCAGCATGTATTTCGGCCTCGGCACCTCGCGCGAGTATTCACTGGAGGAAATCGCCATGAAGCTCGACATTTCGAGGGAACGCACGCGCCAGATCCGCGACCGCGCCCTGAAGCGTCTGAAGAGCGAGCCTAACTCGCCACTTTACCAGATGTACATGAACCAGTAAAAAAAGTGGGACTCCTGCTGTGAAGTCCCACTTTTTTTCTATCTTTGCACCCACATCAAAACGCACAAATCATGAAATACCAACTTATCCAATTGCCCTACGAGGCAAACGTTTTGGAACCCGTCATCAGCAAGGAGACGATTGGCTTCCACCATGGGAAACACTTGCAGGCATACGTCAACAACCTGAATGCCGCCATTGAGGGCACGAAATATGAGGACATGCCGCTTGAGGAGATTGTGAAGACCGCCGAAGGTGGCGTGTTCAACAATGCCGGACAAATCCTGAACCACAACATGTACTTCCTGCAATTCCGCGCCCCGAAAGCCGACAACAAGCCTACGGGTGTGATTGCCCAATGGATCGACCAGCAGTTCGGTTCGTTCGAAGCCTTCAAGGAAGAGTTTGCCAAGAAAGGCGCAGGTCTGTTTGGCTCAGGCTGGGTGTGGCTCTCTGCCGACAAAGACGGTAAATTGGTCATCACGCAGGAGACCAACGCTGGTAACCCCGTGCAGCGTGGCTTGAAGCCCCTGCTGACCTTCGATGTGTGGGAACACGCCTATTACATCGACTACCAAAACCGCCGTCCCGACTACCTGAAAGCCCTTTGGGACATCGTCGACTGGGACGTGGTGAACGAAAGACTGTAAGCGACAAGTTTGCTGAAAAACGAAAATCGCGGCGGGGAAGACCCTCACCGCGATTTCCGTTTTTAGTTGGTTTTCTGTATCCGATGCATGCTTCGGCTGTCGCCGTAGTCAACTTGCAACAGATAGGTCCCGGGACTTAATTCGCTTAGGTCCATTTCGAATTGCATGCCTGATACGGGCTGTTGCATCAGCAGACGCCCAAAGACGTCGTAAACGCTAATGTTTTGGGCTGTTCTTTCGGTGGTGATTCTCACGACCGAAGTAAATGGGTTGGGGTAGATGTTGGCTGAAGTCATGTCTTCTTTAACACCTACTGTCGAAATGAAATGTGCCACGAGGTTGCGGTTGCCGTTGACGCTAAAGGTATATTCGGCTTGTGACGAGACCTGAGCACCGTTTTCAGTCCAATTAATAAAGGTGTAACCCGTGTTGGCCGTGGCCGACACGGTGCAACTTTGTCCGTGGGTGAAGGAGCCGCCGCCGCTCACCGTGCCGCCATTGCTCGGATTGGCCGTCACGCTGACGGTATAAGTGTTGGCGGTGAAATTGGCCACGAGGTTGCGGTTGGCTTCCACGGTGAATGAGTAGCTGGCATTGGTTGATACCACGTTTCCATTTTCGGTCCAGTTGGTAAAGGTGTAGCCGTTATTGGCCGCGGCCGACACGGTGCAATTTTGTCCGTGGGTGAAGGAACCGCCGCCGCTTACCGTGCCGCCATTGCTTGGGTTGGCAGTAGCGGTGATGTTATACGAATTTATTTGGAAATGAGCCACATAGTTACCCGATTCGGTCACGGTGAAAGTGTAGCTTGGGTTGGTGGAGACTTGTGTTCCGTTCTTGGTCCAGTTGACGAAGGTGTAACCCGTGTTGGCCGTGGCCGTCAGAGTGCATGAAGCACCTTGATTGTATTCGCCGGCACCAATCACTGTGCCGCCTTGGCTTGGGGCGGCGGTAGCTGTAATGTTATAGGTGTTGGGCAAAATATTGATTCCCTGAATGTTGGTTCCAATCATGGGATAGTTGGTTGACACCACACGCACGCGATAGCTGTTACCTGCCGACACGTTAGGGATTTGTGCCGTGATGTTGCCGCTCGTGTTGGTGGTCATTCGTCCTAACTCAGTGGGGCTGTTGAAGTTGCCATTGGCATCCGAAAGCTGTGCAATGACCTGGTTGGCGGATGCATTGAGGTTGTCGGGCGACATGGTTCCCGTCAAGGTGAAGGGGATGGTGATGGATGAACCGACGTTGAATTGGGTTGTGCTGAGTTGACCCATGGCGAGAGTAGGATTGTAAACAAGAAGCATGTCGTCGACGAACAAATCATCGTTGGTGCTACCGGAGCCAGGCGTCTCGTTGGTGGTGGCGGTCATCAGGATATAGCGAACATCCGTGCACGGGCCGTTGTTGTTGAACGGTATGCTCAAGCGGCGCCAGGTGTAGGCTCCGCCAGCCGATGATGTGCGGGTGAATGAATAGGCTGCCGTGGCCACATGCATATTGGCTGGCTCTTCAGTGCCGTCGGCGACGAGTCTATAGTCGGCATCGCCATGGACGACGGCCTTCACTTGGGCCTTGTCAGAGGTGCTTTGGCTTCGGAAGCATACCCAAACCGTAAGGGAATCAGGAAGTTGCGAGATGGGTGAGTTGAAGGCGCTTTGGGCACGTTGTGTGTAGTTGTAGTTGCCCGATCCTGTGGCCGACATGCTGCCTGCGTTCATGCGCCCGTTGGTGAGGTTGCCGTTGGCCGTGATGCCCAAAACGCTTGTCGGATAGACCCTTACGCTCTTGCTACCTGAGGAGTTGGGACGCGTTTGCGACGACTGTTCGATTTGGCTCGAAACGAAGCCAGAGAAGGTCCCCGTGGCCGTACCACCTGAGTGCCAATGCACGGGTTCGCTGACAGATAGCTCGTCACGAGAAGTCCATTGCTCGAAGCCACGGTTCTCGATTTGAGGGCCGTATTGGGCGTTCAGGTTAAGGCTAATCAGACCAAAAAACAGAAG
>CAMKAR010000302.1 GCA_946410535.1 uncultured Bacteroidales bacterium | reverse complement strand
GCCCGCCGCCGCTTCGGATTGAAACCGTGCGCGGACTCCTGTCGGGCGGGTCGGCCGCGCTGGCGCGAACGGGGCGCAGGGTATCCCACTCTCGTATAGTCGTTTAAGCTCGGTTTTCTCATTCTTGCGTGAGTGTCACCGCCCCTATGGCCGCAGGCGCTTTTCCCCCTTACCTGCTGAGCCAACGCACATCCGTGCCGCCGTCACCCCCGACCACCACCCCGTATCATTGTAGGCTTAACCCATAGAAAAACCCTCAACCCAAGTCTCCCCCGAATTACGGATTTTGAGATTAAAAATAGACTACCGTCCCAATAGGTTGGTCAAGCAAATGGATAGCATTGCGTTCAGCGATGTCTTGCGCGACGGAATCGGGCTCCGTCCAAACGTGTGGAGCAAGGCTGAACTTGTCGTGGTGCACGGTGAACACTTGTTTCGGGTGCAAGTCCGAGATGGCTTGTTCAAGGTCTGCGGGCATGAGATGGATGTTCGCCCAGTCCTTGTTGTATTGGCCGTTTTCCATCAAGGCCAAATCCACCGAACCGAATCGCTTATAGATTTCCTTGAAACGACCGTCATAACCGCCGTCACCACCCACATACACCTTTCTGCTGCCCGATTCCACCATAAAGGATGCCCACAGTGTCTGATTACGCTTGAAGAGGCGATTTGAGAAGTGACGCGTGGGTAAGCAGGTGATATTATCAGCCTTCTCGTACCAGTCCATTTCGGTGATGTGTTGTGGGTCGTAACCCCAATACTCCAAATATTCTGCTACGCCGAGCGGACATACCACATGCTTTACCTTGTTCTTCAAGTCGCGCAACGTGGCGTAATCCAAATGGTCCCAATGCTCGTGCGTGACGATGAGCACATCGATTTCAGGCATGTCGTCGGGCGAATAGATATCCGTGCCTTTGAACGGATGCATCATCACCGATACAGGAAACTCCATTTTCAGCACGGGGTCAATCAGATAGCGTTTCCCGTCCAAACAGAACAAGTACGACGAATGTCCAAACCATACGAGCCAGTCCTTGTCGGTGGTCAAGGTCTTCAAGTCGGTTTTCACGGCAGGGACAGCTTCGGCGGGTACCCTGTCCTTTTTGCTTTCCGAAAGGAATTCCCATAACGCTCCAAACATGGACTTGTCGCCAGTGAATTGCGGTGTGGGAATCTGGTTTTGGAATTGACCGTCGCGATAGTTCGGCGAAGCCTCGATGCGGGCTTTGCGCTCCTTCGACATCCGTCTGCCGAAACAGGGATGGTTCAATACAGCAATTATTGCTACCGTGATCAACAGTAGCACTGCGAGAATGATGAGCGTTTTCATTTTCATCCTACACCCACTCAAAATTCTCCTTTCCTGCACCGAGTTCAAAATGGTATTTCACCAAACCTTTGTCAACGCCTGCAAAAGCACCTTCTTTATAAGTCAGTGCGACCTTGTTGCCTTGGCCTTTCACAAAGAAACTCAGTTTGTTGAGGGCGGTCGGTGTTAGCAGTGCCGCTTCCACGCCATTGTTGAACCATTGTGGTGCAACGCCTTCGTAGGCACTGACTTCCGATGCAGGTTTAAGTTTGTGCTGCACGCCTTGTGTGGCTCCATAGCCCACAGCCACCACGCCAAGCACAGCTTTGTCGCCGACAACAGCCTTAGTGTTCTTGCGGCTGAAAGTGCCGCTGGCCCACCATGTGTTCAGCCCAAGGGTCTGGGCAAAGAGCATCAGGTCGGCACCGGCATAGCCGAGGCGTTCGCCCAAATCTGGAGCCTCGTCGCCAGCCATGATGAAATAGTTTTTCACCCCTTTGGCGAGCAGCAGTTTCACGATGCCTTGATAGGCATTCGTGTCGTTGAGCATTAGGCGGATGTCGGTGTGATGCTTCCGGTTGTTTTCTTCAATCCTTTGGTTGAGTTGTGCCACAATGTCTTCCGGCAAAGGCTTGTCAGTGTATTTGCGCACCATGTGGCGGGCACGCATTGCTTCTTCGAGTGTCATGATAGAATATGTTTAAGATTATATTAGCGCAAAAATAAGAATTATTTTTAGTGATTTGATAGAATATCATACTTTTGTGGCCCAAATCAAATCTTCGTTCGGATTTGTAATCCGAACACATTGAATATCAGCATTTGTAATGCGAAACGAACATCTTGTTTATTATTCTATCGGATTGCAAATCCTTATATTCCACAACAGCTGGATTGCAAATCCAGCCGAACAGGTGTTGAAGGAAATACAAAAAATCCCGCAACCCAAGCCTTCGCCCGAGTTGCGAAAATGTGTCCTTCTGTGGGTACGGTGCTTAAAAAAGCCAAGCCCCTAAATAAACTACGCCCCTCTAACGCGGGTCTCCGTTTGCCGTTAGGGAACTTGCTTTTTTAACCACCTCGTTGACGACCTTGGGCACTATCGTCTCAATTCTTTCTGAGAGAAGTGATTTCCTCCAAATCCTCCAAATCCTCCAAATCCCCTACAGGGGAAACGGAGGAAATAGGGGAAACCTTAAACGCCCTCATAACGCAAACCAGCGCAAAAGGAAGCAGACAAAACCATTATAACCTACTGTAAATAAAATGGTTATATATTTGCGAACAAAGTTCAAATAACCTAATTATTCACTCTCTAAAGATTTAAAGTTATGGGAAAAATCAAGCAAGGAATCCTTGGCGGATTCAAAGGTAAAGTCGGGACGGTCATCGGTTCTTCGTGGAACGGCATCGCCTACATGAGAGGTCAAGCCCAAAGCGTCAGGAACCCCAAGACCCCCGCACAGATGATTCAACGCAATTTCTTCAAGGAAGTTCAGGATCTGGCAGGCCAGTTCACCAACGAGCAGTTGGCTTTCCTCTTCCCCAATTCCCCGAAGAACATGACCCGTCGTAACGCGCTCGCTCAGCAGCTCGCTGCCGACCCCATCGTCACCGACGATGCAAAGCACGTCGACCTGGCCAACCTCAACAGCATCGGCAATGCCGCTACCGCAGAGCTACCTGATGTCACCATCACAGCAGCTGGAGAAAACCTTACCATTTCTTGGGATGGTGCCAGCGACTTCCGTGCTGAGCACGCTGACGAGTATCCGACCATCTTCGTGACCAAC
>CAMKAR010000301.1 GCA_946410535.1 uncultured Bacteroidales bacterium | reverse complement strand
GGTCCCGTGCCGTCGGGGAAGGTGATGGCGCGTTTGGTGCACCACCAATAGTCTTCAAGCGTCTCGCCTTTCCAAGCGAAAACGGCGGTTCCCGTCTCGGCGATGGCAGCAGCTGCGTGGTCTTGTGTGGAATAGATGTTGCACGAGCACCAACGCACCGTCGCACCCAATTCGACCAAGGTCTCAATGAGGCAGGCCGTTTGGATGGTCATGTGCAGCGAACCCATGATCTTCGCGCCTTTCAGCGGTTTCGTGTCACCGTATTTCTTGCGCAGCGACATCAAGCCGGGCATCTCGTGTTCCGACACCTCGATTTCCTTTCGTCCCCATGCGGCCAAGCCCATGTCGGCCACCAAATATGGGAGTTTATTGTCTAAAAGTCTGTTATCCATTGATTTAAAAATTAAATTTCGTTCAATTATGAAAGGGCAAATATACACAATTTTCCGTCACGTCACGAAAAAAGCGGAGAAAACATCTCCGCTCGTTTTTTCAACACGAATTTCCATGAATTGGACACGAATTTTCCATGAATTCCAATTAATGAAAATTCGGGATAAATTTCTGATAATTTGTGTTTTACAATCAATTCGGCAACCGATGCAGCGTCAGTTTGTCGTCGAGGGTGACTTGAATCAAGCCGTAATGCTTGGCGTGGTAAATCTCGGTCGGGAAGTTTATGGTCATCGGATAGGCGACATCAACTAATTTGAGATGCATCACGCCTTGATAGGTCTTTTCGCTAACCGTGTAGGAATCAATATATTCCGCAGTATAATCCATTGTAACGCCGCTTCCCAAGTCGTGGCAGTCGCGTGGGTGGAAAGTGTCGCCGTCGATGCGCATCGTATAGGTGGCTTCGCCGAACGACAGCCTGAAATCGTCGCAGCCTTCCGTTTCATCGTCATGCTTGAAGGCAGACAATCCGGCATAAAAAGCCAAGCTTTGGTTGTGGTATGAGTTACAAAGATTTGTAGAAGTCAGATACTGTTTTTTACACGAATTTCCATGAATGGATCACGAATTTGCATGAATTTCTTGGAGCATTCACGGCTCATTCGTGAACATTTATGTTTGAAAACTTCCGTATTTTTGCACGCCCAAAAAACGGATTTTTGAAATGACGCAAAAGGAATCGGTCAGGAAAGAGTTGTTCAGGTATGCCCTGCCGAGCATCGTCGGGATGCTCATCGTGGGCTTGCAGACCATCATTGATGGGCTGTTTGTCAGTCGCGGCGTGGGTGCCTTGGGCTTGGCCGCCGTCAACCTGAGCATGCCGCTCATCAGCGTGATGCTCAGCGTGGCCATCATGATTATCTCGGGCGGCATCGTCATCGCTGGCATCGCCAAAGGGCGCGGCGACGAGGAGCGCGTGCGCGGCTACACCACGCTTACTTTCGTCGTTTTGCTCACTACAATATTGGTGCTTTCGGCCTTGGTCGCCTTCAACCTCAAACGCCTGTGCTATCTCTTGGGCAGCAACGATGAAGTGTATCCTTTTGTGCGACAATACCTTGGAATCATCGGATGCGGCTTCATTTTCTATTGCATCCCCAACTTCACCGAGGCTTTCACCCGACTGCGCGGCAAGCCCAACTGGGTGTTCACCAGCGGGGTCATCTGCTGCGTGGTCAACGTCGTTTTGGACTATTTCTTTGTGTTGCGTTTGGGTTGGGGCGTAGCCGGAGCCGCCATCGCCACCTGCATCGCCAACACCACAGCGGCCTTGGTGCTACTCCATAACGTGCGTTTCGGCAAACTGATGGGCGGCAAACGCGAAATTGGGAAGATCTTTTACAACGGCTCGTCGGAGATGCTCACCTCGGTGTCGGCAGCCATCACGACCTACATCTTCAACCTTGTGCTCATGCGCGACATCGGGCCGAAGGGCGTGGCCGCACTCACCATCGTGTGTTATTTCAATTTCATCGTCAACATGTCGATTTTTGGGTTGTCGCAGGCGCTTTATCCGCTCATGTCTTACAGCCTTGGCGCGAAGGACTACCAGCGCATCAAGTCGCTGCTGCTCAACTCGATGTTCTTTGGCGGATGCATTGGCATGGGCGTTTATTTGGTTGTACTCATCTTCAAGCAGGGCATCGTGGGTGCCTTCTCCGACGGCGATCCGGAGTTGCATGAGCTGGCGATGGTGGCGACGACCTATGTCACCCTGCATTACCTTGTCTCCTTTGTCAACATTGTGGCGAGCAGTTTCCACACCGCCATCGAGCGGCCATTGGAGAGCGTCGTCATCGCCGTGTGCCGCAGCATCGTCTTCGTCTTGGTCCCCTTGTTCGTCCTCACCCCCGTCATCGGACAGTTGGGCATCTGGCTGAGTATGCCTATTGCCGAGGTACTGACATTGTTTGTCAGCCTGCCGCTGATGTGCGTCTCCATGCGAAGGCTGAAGCTAGGCTTTGCCCAGGTTTAAGAACAAGCAGAAAAACGTCAAACAGGGTAGGCAAAGACTATTGGTTTGCAGGCAGTTAGAGCAAACTCCTTTTCCTTGATAATCATCTTGTTGTAATACTCCAGACACTGTCTGGAAATTTCACTGCAAAAATACAATATTTCCCCAAAACCAATAAGCAAAAATGCTTATCTTTGCAAAAATATTGACAAGTCGATGAAGCAATACCTAGACCTACTCCAACATATCCTCGACCACGGCGTGCAGAAGGGCGATCGCACGGGCACGGGCACCATCAGCGTGTTCGGCTACCAGATGCGCTTCGACCTCGCCGAAGGTTTCCCTTTGGTGACGACGAAGAAAGTACACCTCAAAAGTATTATTTATGAGCTGCTTTGGCTCCTGAACGGCGATACCAACATCCAGTACCTGCACGACCATAAAGTCACGATTTGGGACGAATGGGCCGACCCGAACGGCGACCTTGGTCCCGTTTACGGCGCACAGTGGCGCAACTGGAACAACGAAGGCATCGACCAGATTGCCGAAGTGGTGAAGAGCATCAAGGAGAACCCAAACAGCCGTCGTCATATCGTCACGGCATGGAATCCGAGCGTGCTCCCCGACGAACATGAGAAGAACTTCGCCGCCAATGTGGCGGCAGGCAAGGCGGCACTCCCACCCTGCCATGCCTTCTTCCAG
>CAMKAR010000300.1 GCA_946410535.1 uncultured Bacteroidales bacterium | reverse complement strand
GAAACAGGGCTTTTCCCAACCTTTTTGATGAGGCGGGAACGGTATTTTTCCACCGTGTTTTCACTCAATTCGAGGATTTCGGCCTCCTCCTTGATGCGGAAGCGTAAGAAGTTGAGCACAAGCAAATCGCATTCCTTTTCTGTGAGGTCAGGATAGGTGGATTTCAATTTCATATACGCTTCCGGATAAGCCTTGTTGAAGGCTTCGATAATGCGCTTGCGCGGTTGATCGCCTTTGCCGTAGATATAGGTCACTTGCATCACCAGGTCTTCCAGTTTCTTTTTCTCCAAGGCGACATGAGCCTCGTTCAACTGTTGGCTGAAAGCCTCGCGTTCTTGCTGGTGCTTTTCGAGAAGGTTGGCTTCGGCTTTTTTGTGTCGTTTTTGGAGGGTTATCAACAGCAATACGACAGCCAAAAGAGCCAAAGCGACAATGGCTACAATCCAAAGGGTTCTTTGGCGCATTTGCTGTTGTTCCAGCAAGGCATCGGCGGCTTGCTTCTTTTGTATGTAGTTGTTGAACAGATTGTTAAGAGCAGTTACCGTGGGTGCATAGATTTCTTGAGTATGTGGGTATTGCGCCAAAAGATGGGCATATTCGTTCATCTTCACTGTATCACCCAAGGCCTCGTAAATCTCATATAAATACGACAATGTCTCCGATCTTGCAGCCGTGTTTGAGGTTGTTGATTGCTCCAGTGCCTCAAAGGTACGATTCAGGTACACCAACGCCGAGTCGTATTGTCTTTCCTTTTTGTAAATGTAGCCGAGGTTCACTTCAAGGTCATGGATGTCAAAATCGCAGTGCGGAAGCAAGGCTTTCAGGTTGTGGATGGCGGTTGTCGCATCGTGATGGAGTTTGTAGTCGATGAGAGTTTTCCGTGATAGCGACTGCCTGAAGATGAAATCGGAGGTGTCGTTGTCGAGGCAGACGATGGCACTGTCGTAGTAAAAGCAAGCGCTGTCGTAGCAGTCGCTGATGTCGAAAGAATAACCAATCAAGAACAAGGTGGTTCCGAAGGACGTGGGGGACTTTGAGTACTTCTTCCTAATGGCCAAGTCTTGATGGTAGAAATAGGAGGTCGGATCAGGTAAGTTGGACACGGAATATAGGGCTCCCATTCCCTTATAGATGGTAGAAAGGAGATTGATCATTTGCCTTTCTGGCTTGATAATTTGTTCGATCTCAGGTAGATGATGAATAGAAAAGCGTTTTTCCAGAATATCCAACGCATGATAATAGGCCTCACACGAAGCCACGGGGCTGTCAATATCCTGATAATGAAGGGCCTTTTGGTGAAGTGAATCGGCGAGGCGATATAGGGAATCCAGTCGGAGGCTGTCGGAAAGTGATGTCAATGGAGCCAGCTTTGGAGTCGGCTCCATACCTTGCTCAGGCTTGCCACAGGCAGTCCATAGCGTTGCACAAAGGCAGATCATTATGATGAGATGGTGTTTCATCACCGCAAAAATAGGGAAAAATCCCAATCTTGCCATATTACATAGTCAAAAATATCCGATAACACATCCAAGATTTTCGGGAATTATCTCCTCACCAGTCAGAACAGTGCATTAACGGTCACTTGGCGAGGCAAACGGCGACTGTACATGTTGTTTTTCAGGCCGAATGGGGTAATATAGACGGGGACGAGTGTCTTTCTGGTTCCCGTCACCTTGCGGAAGACGTTCATGCGCTGCTGCATAAAGGCATCATAGTCCTTGGTGATTTCGTATTCGCCTTGAGCGTATTTCATTTCGCAAAGGTTGATGGTCTTGTCGCTGCGGTCAATGAGCAGGTCGATTTGGGCACCTTTTTTCAAGTCTTCGTCGGCATCCTCCGATTCGAGGACGACCTTCGTGGGACGGTAAATCCAAGAGCAAGGCATGTTCAGCATCCCGTCGATTCCCAGATCCTTCACAATCTGTTCGACATGGTTGAGGCACAGGATTTCGAACGCGTAGCCACACCAATTGGAATACTTAGGTGTCAATTGCAGTTTTGGCCAGTAGTTTGTCGGGAAAGTTGCACGCCCGTCGAGAAAGCGGAAATGGAACAGCGTAAAGGGGTCAATCAGCTGATACATTGTGTCTTTTTTGGTTTTACCAAAAGGGACGAAACTGCGGATGAACTCACATTCCTCGAGTTCGCGAAGTTGGGTACTGAGGTTGCCGTTGTTGGCAGCCTGAAGTTCCTCCATGATTTCGGAGCGCGTCATGCCTGATCCTTTTTTCGCAAGGGCGGTCACGATGGCAATGTGTTTTTCGGCGCGTTTGAAAAGCGATTTGTAGATTTTCCCGAACTCACCTTTCAGTTCGGCATTGCGGCGGAAAAAGAGCGCTTCGATGTTTTGGCTGACGCTTTTATCTGTCTCAAAAAGAGACAAATAATAGGCTACGCCGCCTATCGCCATGTAACATTCCATGATTTCGGGACGCTCGTAAGGGAAGTTTCGCGCTTGGAAATAAAGCTCGGTTTCGTTAAGCGTGAAAGGCATCAAGTTGATTTGGTGTGTAACGCGGTTATGCAGTCCCCCTCGCGCATTGATGACGTGGCTGAGCATCCACGAGGTGGCCGACCCACACACGATAAGCTTGATGTCGTTTCGGTAATAGGCCCAACTGTTCCAGAAATATTCCAAAGCGTCCACGAAGTGCGAGCCTGTGGAATCGAGCCAAGGCAACTCGTCGAAAAACAGGATTTTAGGCTCATCCGTGCCAAGACGTTCAATGTGTTGGCTCAACATCCTGAAAGCCTCTGTCCAATCGGTGGGAAGGTCGGTTTCTGCACCGAAATCCGAAAGGGCATATTGGAAGTTGCTGAGTTGCTGCTTGGTGTCGGCCTTCTCCTTGCCGGTCATGCGGAAAGTGAAACGCCCTTCAAACATTTCCTTGACAAGGAAGGTCTTCCCGATGCGACGACGGCCATAGATGGCGATGAATTCCGACCGTGGACTGCCGATGTAACTGTTGAGCTGGCGTTTTTCCTCTTCGCGCCCGATGACATTTGTTTCCATTTCGTCTGAATTTTGGCGCAAAGTTACAAAAAAACCTAGATTACGCCAGAAAACTGACATAAATTTTGGCGCAATCTTGTAAAAAATACGAGATTGCGCCAAAAATAATAGTG
>CAMKAR010000299.1 GCA_946410535.1 uncultured Bacteroidales bacterium | reverse complement strand
GACGAAACTTCATTCTTCTTGGCATTCACTGTTACTGTTGTCATATTGTCTGATTTTTTTGAATTTTTCTTCATTGTAAAACTTGATTGATTTGATGTTGCCCTCGGCGATGACCTCGGAAGGCATTACGCTGTTGTCGATGAACAAAAAGTAGTCGACGACGGGGCAATAGAGGTTGAAAAGGTTCTTGATTCCCGCTCTGTAGCGGCGACGAATGATTCCGGAATCCACATGATGGCCGCCATGCTTCACGCGCTCGGCCACGCGCTTGATGGCCAAGTCGGGGCTTTGCAGCCAAAAATAGATCAGGCTCGACTTGTAGCCTTGCTCGCGGGCGCGGATGATAAGGGAATGGTAGGATTTGGCGGCCAAGGTGGTCTCGATGGCAAAGTCGGCTTTGTCAGCGATGAGGGTCTTGATGCGCGACAACATCAGGCGGCCTGCGGCTACCTTGGCACCGTCGGGGTTGAGCGGTGACAGGCCCTTGGCGATTTCGTCGCAGTTGACGAACTCCTTGCATTGCAGGGTCTCGGGAAGCACCGTCATCGAGGCAGTGGTCTTGCCCGCTCCGTTACAGCCTGATATGATATACAAATTCGGCATTCAAAATGTGTTTTCTGCTCGTTCTGTCCCGCCATTTTCGTGCCAGAACAGGCTGCAAAGATACAATATTTGTGAATAAGTCAACAATTTTCCACACTTTTCCACGACTTTTTTTGGACTTGGCTCGTTAAGAGTCTGATATTCAAATATTATTCAATTCGAGAAATTATGTCCTTGTTTTCCAAAAAAATCGTACTTTTACCGCCTCAAACGAAGGAAATGAACAAACGGAATCTCATCGGATTGCTTTTTCTGTCCATGGTGATGGCATCGTGCCAAAAACCCGTGGAATATCCCATCGAGCCGAAAATCGCATACGAGGGCTTCACCTATTTGATCAATGAAGACAGCACCTTCACTGGTGAAGGCATCGTTTCGTTCTCGTATACCGACGGCGACGGCGACCTTGGCTTGGACGACTCCGACACGCTGCCTCCTTTCGGCTTCCACGACGCACATTATTATAATATGGTGGTCGACTACCTGAAATGCGTCAATGGGGAGTTCGTGAAGACGCCTTTGCTGAGCTGGAATCCGCAGACGCAATCATATGATACGGTGACCTTCAATGCCCGTTTCCGCCGGCTTCGCGACACGGACGAACCTAAGGCCATTTCGGGAACGATGGACTACCAGCTCACCGTGCAAAATCCGCTTTCGCCCGACGACACCATCAAGTTCGAGATACGAATCCTCGACCGTGCATTGCACGAAAGCAATGTGATACAAACCGAGGCAATTTATACGAACCAAATTTTTTATGGAAACAAATCTATCGTAAATCTGAAATAAATGGTTTGTTGAACAACAAACTCTCAAATTCAACAAAAAAAGACTTCAATTAAACCTCTAATTCTCCAATTCTTGATAAAAAATGAAAAAAACGTTCTTGTTACTTGCATTTAGCCTGTTCTTCGGACTGTCTTCACTTATCGCTCAGACTGCGGGCCAGAACATCGACGTGAACCATTACGAAATCCATGTTTGGGGCTTCGATTTCGCTAACCATACCCTGCAAGGGGAGACGTTTATCGACTTCACAGCCACCTCCGCTACCAATACCATCGTGTTGGAACTGAAGGAACTTGTGGCTTCCGACGTGGCTTGTGACTATTACAGCGTTGAGAGTTTTAGTCAAGACGGCGACTTTTTGACCATCACTTTCGATGAGCCGATGACTGCGGGCGAGAGTGCCATCCTTGATGTGCGCTATGGTGGCTCCACGTTCAGCGAGATGTGGGGCGGCGTGGAATGGTGGGGCACCGACTACGTCTACAACCTCGGCGTGGGCTTTGAGAGCCAGCCGCACAACTTGGGCAAGAGCTGGTATCCTTGCGTCGACAACTTCACCGACAAGGCCGACTTCGATGTTTACGTCACCGTGACCAACGACAAGAAGGCCATTTGTGGCGGCAACCACGTGGAGACCTTCGACAATGGCGACGGCACCTCCACTTGGCACTGGTTCACGCCGCAGCAAATTGCCACTTACCACATCTCGTTTGCCATCGGCGATTACGGGGTTTGGGAAGATGTGTATCACGGCGTTGAGCGCGACATCCCGATAGAGGTGTATGCCTTGCCAAGCCAGATGAGTCTGGTACCCGGCACCTTTGTACATATCAAGGAAATCGCCTCGTTTTTCGAACAAAACCTTGGCCCTTATCCGTTTAATCGTATCGGCTACGTCAGCACGAGCAAAGGCTGCATGGAGCACACCGACAATATCGCTTTTGCGTCGAGCATCATCAATGGCAACACTTCTGGCGAGGAATATGTCGCCCATGAGCTGTCGCACATGTGGTCGGGCAACTTGGTGACTTGCCAAGATGCAGGCGACATGTGGCTCAACGAGGGCTTTGCCCAGTTCTGGGGCGCGTTCTACGAGGTGGGCGTTTATGGCGAAAGCCATTTCCAAAACACCATGTCGGGGATGGTGAACAATGCGACCACTTGGTGCAACAATTCCATTCACTGGATGCCGCTCAACAACATGCCTTTGAACATGACCTACGACAGCGATGCGGTCTACAACCGTGGCGCCGTCATCGTCAACACGATGATGAATTACATGGGGCGCGAGAACTTCCTCTCGGCCATGCGGCAATATTTCCAACAATATGCCTATCAAACTGCCACCTCGCAGCAGCTTTGCGATGCCTTGACCCAATATTCGGGCATCGATATGCACGGTTTCTTCGATACATACGTCTATTCGAGCGGTATGCCTCACCTTTATGCCGTCATCAAATCGGTGGAGCAGGTCGGCAACGGGTATGACGTGACGGTAGATCTCCGTTACCAGCATATTGGCGATACACACATCGGGCAACACAATGTTTATGAGTTGACTTTCATCGGTCCCGAATTCCAACTCGAAACAGCAAGGGCCGTCTGGGATGGCTTGCATGACGAGGCGACATTCTCGGTCGGTTTCGAGCCCGTTGGCTTGTTGGCCGATTTCTACAACGGATGGCTCGACGGAAAGACACAGAAAAACATGATGCTGAAATCCACTTCGTCACAAAGCTTCGCA
>CAMKAR010000298.1 GCA_946410535.1 uncultured Bacteroidales bacterium | reverse complement strand
AGAAATAGCACTTCACGCCGACATCGAATCCGATGAAAGGATTGTCGCCGACACGCTCCTTGCCTGCATAATACCCTTTTCTAAAGAAAGCCTGATTGCAACCATCGAAACCTATGGCGGCGTTGACAGAGATCAACTTGTACTGAATCTCAGTTCCTATTCCTACCATGCCCCCTACATTGGTGTAGTTTCCCAAACCGACATACACCGAAGGTTTGATTTGCGCCATGGTTTGCAGACTGAAAAGCAAAGCGAAGGCCATGATGACCCAAATCCGCTTTTTGAAATGGTTTGTTTTCATACTCGTTATCATTTGAAGTACTCGGTAAAATTACTTCATAATAACGCTTGTCAAGGGGGTCTCGGACACCCCCGGGGATTTGTCCCCTATTTCCTCGGAATGTCAGTTCCTATATAACTGGATGTCAATGCAATAGCATTTTTCTGATAGTTTTTATGTCCCTATCAAAATAGCTTTTGTCCTTATGTTTAGATGGTGTTGATCATGCTTTTACCCACTTCCCAATTTCCACTTCGTTGCCGTCAGCCATCACCTTCCAAACATAAACGCCCTCAGCCCAATCCCCAGCATCAATTGTCGTCAAGTTCTCCGTGATGGCCTGGCTGTGGACGAGTCTGCCGTTCATGTCATAAACCTCCACGCGGGCATTTTGCAAGGCGGTGCGGATGTTGAGCGTGTTGCTGCCCGGATTTGGATAGACCTCCACCCTACTTTCAGGATCCACGGTCTCAGCGACGCCCGCCCCCGCATCCTCCAAAACAAGCAGGAACATGTCGTAAACATCACCTTCCGTTGAGTTATAGCCGCATACCACTGCGGAGCCGTCATCCAACACGCACATGTTCAATCCATGAGGATAGTCGGGGGTCTCGGGATAATGATGCCTCCAACGCACCGTAAGGTCTGGGTTAAGGCAGGTGATATTGAGATATCCAGGGTATTGGACATGATAATCCATACAGGCATGATAGACGATGCCTTCATCCGTCACCTTCACGCTGCCTTCAGGGATGGGATAGCAAGTGGCCATGTTTTGCTCGCCGACTTCATTATAGACCCGGTACTCAGCTTGGTATTCCAACGGCTTGCCGAACTTGGTCAGCTGGTTCCAAAACACACCGTCGCTCTGCAAGCCCATTCGGCACGAATACAGCCACGCATCATTATTGAGCCAAGCCACCGCCTGCATATTGCTGTAATTTACATTGGCACCGTTGATGGTCGCGATGGGTTCCTCTGCCACCACATTGAAAAGCGAGTCGAGGACGAACAATGTCGGCACCGTATTGTTACCTTGGGAAGGCATCGCCACACAACCATATTGCATTGGTGATTCGGAATATTGGAAGAAGGGTGTCCCCGCAAAAGTCACTTTCAATTGTTTGAACCGAGCAGACTCAATGCAATCCAACAGATTGCCATCCAATGTGATACGAGCCATCCGATAGTCTTGAAGCCCCCCACTATTGAAAGCAATAATGAGATTGTTGTTTTGATCCAAAAAGAAACGGACGGCAAAAACGCTAGCCCATTGAAGCGGCAACAGCACATCGGTTTGCCCGGTAATCGCCAGATGTGCATCCAGATGCCGAATCCTGACCGACACCTCTCCATCGGCAAACCTTAGTAAGGCCCAAATATCTCCTTCACCAAACGGATTGGCACAGATATACGACTTCATTATTTTGGCCTCATCTTCCAACAACAACGAATCGAGGCATACTCCCTGTTTACTGAATTTCAATAGTTTGGAGCCGATGTTCACTCCTTCATTTACCAAATCGCATTCCACCAGAATGTTTCCATCGCAGGATTGACACACCGAGTTCGGCCCATGGTAAATGTCGCTGAAATAGTGGATTTCGGTCATGTTTTGCGCAAACGCCTTCCCCACGATTATCAGCAGGACGGCAACTATGGTGGAAAAACGCTTTGTCTTCATGGAAAGTTTTGCTTTTGTTAATAGGAGAAAAGTTTTAGGCTTACAAAATTATAAAAAAAGCCATGAAAACGGCAACTTCTCAGGTTCCCCATCGGTCGTTTCGCTATTAACAATATTAGTATAAAACAATCCTATTCGGCTCAAAACACGAGCAGAAGTGGAAATCGCTGCCGCCTTCATAACCCACATTATGACCATCCTTGTCGGTGATGTACAAAGTCAAGCATGGTTCACTTAGATCCACAGCATCATCAAGCTTGATATACCCATCAACGATGATGTTGCTTTCGGGAATACCAAGGCTTTCGGCAACCTTACTACGCACTTCCTTCGGCAAAGTGATCAGATAGTTACCGTAGGGACTGTCGGTGGCTTCCTCGCACGAAAATGACACATTGCGCACAATGGTTTCGCCATTGTACATGATACTGATGATGTTGTTGTTCTTGAAATCGAGGACGAGAGGCTTCTCTCGATCGGCATTAATATATCCAACAAAACCGCCCACCGTGGTCTGAGTCCAGATCCATTCACCTTTCAGTTCGGGGAGTCGTTCGGTGAGATTGATACCATTTTTCTTACAAGAGTTGAATGCCATCAAAACAATGATAGCGATAAATAATACTTTTTTCATCGTTTTAAATTTTTAGGTTGAATTTCGTTTGTTCATTCAACGGACAAAAGTATAGCAAAATTTCGCTAAAATCCCAAGCCTAAAGGCTATTACAAACTATTGTAAACTCACTCTTCTGGTTTTGAATTATTTATGCTTTCAACTTACAATTTTTTAGCAGTCATCAAAACGGCATTTTCTACAAATAACCGAATAGATCTTCATTCTTTCACCCACTTCCCACATTCCACTTCGTTGCCATTTGTTATCACCTTCCAGACATAAACGCCTGCTGCCCAATCCTTGGCGTCAATCGCTGTCACATGCTCCATGAGGGTTTGGCTGTGAATGAGTCTGCCGTTCATGTCGTAAACCTCCACTCGGGCGTTCTGCAGGGCTGTGCGGATATTCAGCCCATCCTTCCCCGGATTAGGATAGGCGATGGCCACTTTCAAGCCGTTCTCGTGGGCTTCATCGATACCCACGAAAGCCTCGGCGGGGAATTTGGTGACCGTAGTCCAACGTTGGTCGGTGTTGTCGAGGTTTTTGGATTGATAGACAAGCAA
>CAMKAR010000297.1 GCA_946410535.1 uncultured Bacteroidales bacterium | reverse complement strand
CTTCAATGGCGAGGTGCTGCACGCCCTTGCCTTGCTCGCGGGCGCGTTGTTCCACATGGGCGAAACGCTGGCGGAACTTCTTGTTGGTCTTCTCCAAGGCGTCGTCGGGGTTCGCGCCTATGTAGTTGCCGTAGGCAGCCAAGGCGAAAAGCAGGTCGCCGTATTCCTCCTCCACGCGCTCTGTGTTGTCAGGCTTTTGCAACTCAGCGAATAGCTCAGCCTTCTCCTCCTCCACCTTCTGCCATGCCTGCTCGGCATTAGGCCAGCGGAAACCCACGCCCGAAGTTTTTTGGTGCATCCGATAGGCCTTCAAAAGCGAGGGCAAGCCATCGGGCACACCGCCCAACACGCTGCGGTTGTGTTCGCGCTCCAATTTGATGCGTTCCCAGTTCTCTTCCACTTGTTCAGCGTTCTCAACATGCTCGTTGCCAAAGATATGCGGATGGCGACGAATCATCTTCTCACAGATGCCGTTGAGGACGTCGGCAATATCAAAGACGCCTTGTTCCTGCCCAATCTTTGCATAAAAGACGATGTGGAGCATGAGGTCGCCGAGTTCCTTTTTCACCTCATTGAGGTCGTCGTTGAGGATGGCTTGGCTGAGTTCGTAGGTCTCCTCGATGGTGAGGTGGCGCAGGCTGTGGATGGTTTGGGTGCTGTCCCAGGGGCAGCCCGCACGCACTGCGTCCATGATATCCAAAAGCCGTTTGAAGGCTTGTAGTCTTTCATCCATGATGAATTGATTTGAAGATGCAAAGGTATGGATTTTTGCGCAGTCGGGCCGACTAAGCGCCCAGAATTTTGTACCTTTGCAGCCCCAATGGAACGACAACGCCGCCATATCCTTTTCGCACTGTGCACCTTATTATTAATAGGAGGCCACGCGAAAGCGCAACTGAGCCACCGCAATTATGAGGTTGAGGCTCGTGTGCACTATGGCTACATGTATTTCCAAAACGATGAATTCCACTCTGCTTTAGGCCGTTACAGTCGGCACACGCCGAGCTACGAACTATCAATCCACCGCAACACCTACGGTGAAAACCGTTGGGAGGTGCTGCATAACTACCCTTCCATCGGGTTCACCTTCTATTATTCCAGCTTCGGCAACGACAGCATCTCCGCCGAGTTGGGCAAGGTGTTCGCCCTCTACCCGTTCATCAACTTCCCCATCACGCCGAGCGAGACGAGCAAGCTGACATTCAAACTGGGCGTGGGCGTCTCCTACCTAACCAACAAGTTCGACCCGAAGGAGAACTTCCACAACTACGCCATCGGCTCGCACGTCAACGCGGCCATCAACCTGTCGTTCGAATACCGCCAACGCATCGTCGACCGCCTGCATTGGGTGACCTCGGTCGGCCTGACACACTTCTCGAACGGAGCCACGCGTTCGCCCAACATGGGCATCAACATCTTCAGCGTGGCCACAGGACTTTCGTGGTACTTGGCACCGCCCAAGACCCACATCGACAAGCGTTTGCGCCCTAAGAACTACCTCTTCGAGTTTGACGACAAGCGGCATTTCGTCACCGACTACCAATACACGCTCGGTTTCAAGGACTTGAGCCAGCAATATGGGGCACACGAGTATTTCTTCGTTCACGACTTGGCCGCCAACTTCATGTTCCAGCTCACCGAGCGCGACCGTTTGGGACTCGGCATCGAACTCGTTTACGACAACTCCGACAAGATCACCAAGCCCGACTGGAACATGTATCTCAAACCTGGCTTCCTAATCGCATACGAGATGATGCTCGACCGCGTCAGCTTCATGTTCAACGTGGGCTTGCGCAACAACGTGCCGCTCAACTCATCATCGCTCGGCTTCCTGTTTTACCAAAAGGTGGCAGCCCGTTATTACTTCAACGACAACCTGTTTGCCACCCTCGTCTTCACCACCTACGACATCAAGGCCGACTTCATCAGCTTCGGCGTCGGCTATCATATACAACACAAATACTATTTACCGCGCCATGGAAAGAAACCGCATCGCAGTCCTGTTTTTCCTCGTTAGCATAGCCATGGCTTCGTGCACCAAGGTGGACGCGCTCTTCAACAACGGCGAGCCTATCACCGAGCAACGCAGCGTGGAAAAGGATTTCAACGCCATCTCGATGTCCAACAACGTGAATGTCAAGTTGGTACACGACAGGCAACCCCGATTGGAACTCACATGCCCGAAGAACCTCATTGAGAAAGTCACGACAGAAATCGTTGGCGACACCCTATACATCAAAAACGAGAACGACTTCAACTGGCTGCGGAGCTTCGACTACAGCATCGACCTGACCGTTTATTACGACAGCCTGCGACTCATCAACTACGCCTCCATCGGCAACCTGCTTTGCACCGACACCATCAAAGGCATCGCCGAACTGACCATCGACTCGACGGAGATGACCCTCGACACTGCATGGACCAGGAGCTTCTATCTCAACATCAACGAAGGCTGCGGCAACATCGACCTCACTTTCGACTGCGGTGTGCTGAAAACACAATTCGGCAACGGCACTTCGGAAGTCACACTCAAGGGCCAATCGAGCTACACCGAAATCAACATGAGAAGCTACGGTGTGGTTCATGCCGAAAACCTCAACTCCAACTTCGTCAGGGTGCAGTCCTACTCGACCAACGATGCCTACGTTTGGGCCAGGACCAAACTCACCGTGTGGCTCCATAGCATTGGAAACGTGTATTATAAAGGCAATCCTTGGGTCGTCAAGGAATGCTATGGCGACGGTCAAGTCATCAAACTGGAATAATTGCAAAAACTTGGAAAAAAACCGAATTTTGGTATGAAATTTGTATGTTTTGAGACGGATTCTATGACCTATTCAAGAACAAATAAAAAGCATAATAAAATGAAAGCGTTAAGACTTCTCCCAATCATTGCGCTGATTGCCTTTGCCAGCTGCTCGTCGAACCGCAACATGGCCAAAGACGACACCTACTATTCGCCTTACGGCAACACGGGGCAGATGGCCACCGGCAACGGCTCATACGTTAGCCCCAGCATCAGCAGCAACTCGGAATACGACTACCAAGCCTACTATTCCGACAGCAAGAACTACGTCAGCAATGCCGACCCTGTCTACCAAACCACAGAAACAGTGACCGACACGAACGGCGTCGTTTACACCA
>CAMKAR010000296.1 GCA_946410535.1 uncultured Bacteroidales bacterium | reverse complement strand
CCACCGTGTGAAGAAGTACATCGGCGGCTACATGGCCGTGATGAACGGTGCCGATGTCATCGTGATGACCGGCGGCATCGGCGAAAACGCCTGGTTCATGCGCGAAGCCATCCTTGAGAACATGGAAGGTCTCGGCATCATCCTCGACCCGAAGATGAACAAGGAAACCATCGGCGACGCAGGCGTTATCAGCACACCCGAATCCAAGATCACCGTGGTGGTGTATCCTACCGACGAGGAGTTTGTGATTGCACAGGACACCTACAACCTCGTGACAAAGTAAAGGTTTTTGGAAGCAAATCTAGCGTAAATCTTCCATAAATGAATCAACGGCGGCGCGAATCCTCGCGCTGCCGTTTAAAATGTCTTATCCATACCACACAAATATGACAAACCCTCACAGACGGTCAACCTCTTCCTTCGACAAGCCAGTGACCTGGACAATAATGTTGGGGCTAACTCCTAATTTCTTCATTTTGCGAGCATTAGCAATCCTTTCTTCTTCTCGTCCTTCCTCTCGTCCTTCCTCTCGTCCGACCACGACACCTTTCATATACGACGTATCCATCGAGTTCTTCAAATCGCGGTAGACCTTAAGACTATCTTCATATTCGATGACCTCTTCGGGCGTAAACCTTGCAATCTCTGCCTGTTCAAACAGTTTCCTGAATACCCGCTCTTGCAAGGCAGCAGGGCGGTCGAAAAGCCGTGTGAGGTTCTTCAGCACGAAAAGCCACTTATCGAGCATACCCTCAAGTTCGTCCTCCGTTTTGTTGAACTTGGGCATCTCCAGATAGATGAATGTCAGCTTGTCGTAAAAGACATGATGGTCGGTAGTGTCCATCAACTTCACCTCGTGGTGATAGCACTCGGGGTCGTACTCATCCTCTGGAAAGACAAAATTCAGTATGCCAATGGTATAGACACTCTTCAACTGGAAATCCCAGTCGGCACCCGTCTTCCCTTGCTGCTGGATGGGAAACGAAGCATAGAATACGCTCCTGTCCTTAAAGTAGGCTTGCTCCGTCTTCTGCATCTCGACAATGATCTTCTCGCCACTCTCCGTTTCGCAATAGACGTCGAAAATGGCGCGACGGCTGCCATAAACACCCAACTGCTCGTTAGGCACATAGGTGACCTCCTTGACGACGGGGCCATCCTTAAACAGAGCGTTGAGGAAACTGATGAGCAAATCCTTGTTCATCTCGGTGCCGAACAGCTTCTTGAAGCCGAAGTCGGTGTAAGGGTTGATGTAGCGTTCGCGTCTCTCGTCAAACATGGCCGTTGGGTTTTGCTTTCTGGGTGCAAAGTTATACATTTTTCCGAAAACAAAGGCAAAAATCAAGAAAATAGGACAATAGCGCAAGGCGAACTTGCACACAGCTCGTAAAAAAACGAAATAGAGCAAAACAACATTGCACTATCCCCTGTCGTAATGCGGCATCTCGTCGGGCAGGATAATGGAGAACTCGATAAGCCCGCCCACGGCTTGCTTGGCCTCGTCCTCGTACCACGGCGTTTGGTAGATGAGTTTCCGCTTGCCTTTCTTCGAAATCGTGTAGGCGTTGGTGGCGGCATCGCCGACAAGGTGGCGGATGATTTGCTGCGAACGCTCGTTGTGGCATCCCATCATGTTGCGGCCACGCACGTCGCCGTTCACCTCGATGGAGCTGTCGTTTTGGTACAATACATTGCCCTCTTTGTCACTGACAGTGATGGCGAGGTTGACACCTTTGTAGAAATCCTTGTTTTCCATAGTTGTTAGTTTTTGACGCGAGACACGAGACTGCGAGACGCGATACTTGTTGAACTTTGTTGACTTAATTTGGGGGCAAAGATAGAATTTTTCTACCTTTGCAGCGTTATTTTTGCAATGAAGAAACTTTACCGCTATATTACCAAGTCTTTTTTGGGCACCTTTTTCCTCACCTTTTTCATCGTCGTGTTCGTGTGGGTGATGCAGTTCGTGTGGCTCTATGTCGATGATTTGGTTGGCAAAGGACTGGAACTCAAAATCATAGCCGAACTTCTTTTCTACACCTCCATCACTGCCATCCCCATGTCGCTGCCTTTGGCATTGCTTTTGGCACTGCTGATGTGTTATGGCAACCTCGGCGAGCACTACGAGTTGGTGGCCATGAAAGCCTCGGGCATCTCCATGTGGAAATCCATGCGGCCTCTGCTCTATTTCGCATTGATGCTCAGCGTGTTGGCATTCTTCATCTCCAACAGCCTCATCCCGATAGCCACGCTCAAGTGGCGCACCCTGCTGACCGACGTGCAGCGGCAGAAATTGGCCTTCAACATCAAGGAGGGTGTGTTCTACAAGGACATCGACAATTATGTGATTTACGTGGAAAAGAAAGGCAAGGACGGTAGCAGCATCTACGGGGTGAAAATCTACGACCACACCGACCGCCTTGGCAACACCAAGATCATCAGCGCCGACTCGGGCATGATGTCGATGAGTCCCAACCAACGGAGCATCATCTTCACGCTTTACAACGGCTACAACTACACCGACATCACCACCGACAACTACAAGGAAAAACGGCCTTTCGAGCGCATGTCGTTCAAGCAGGAACAAATCAAGTTCAGCCTTGCGTCGTTCGACATGACACGGTCGGACGAGGAGATGTACAAGTCGTACCAGCAGATGATGAACATACGGCAGCTCTCCACCGCGCTCGACTCGCTCGAACGGCGGTTTGACGGCAAGCAAGAGGCCTTCACCCAAGGCTTTGCCCGACGATGGGCCAACTACAACAGCTTGAAAACCAGCCCACAAAAAGAAATTGTCGCGCAAACCGACACCATCGTGGCCGATAGCATCGTGGCTGACAGCCTTATGCCCGACAGCATCGTCGTCCTACAGTGGCCATTGCTTGGCCGCTACGACGAAGCGACCCGCACCGCCATCGCCAACATGGCCTCGGCCAGTGCGCAAAACGCCAAAGACAACATCGCCTTCAACAAAATCGACCTCAAGTCGCAAACCGAGAACATCAACAAGCACAGGAAAGAGTGGCACAAGAAGTTCACGCTGAGCATCGCCTGCATCATCTTCTTCTTCATCGGGGCACCTTTGGGCAGTATCATCCGCAAGGGTGGCTTGGGCCTGCCCGTGGTCATCTCGGTGGTGTTCTTCATCATCTACCACC
>CAMKAR010000295.1 GCA_946410535.1 uncultured Bacteroidales bacterium | reverse complement strand
GCATTCCGCGGCGCATGGGTGCCTTGTCCATGATGTCGTCGTGGATGAGGGTGAAACTGTGGAAGGTCTCCAAGGCCAAGGCGGGCCAAAGGGCTTCGTTTTCGTCGCCGCCAAACATCTCGCAGGCCAAGAGGCAGAGCATGGGGCGAAGGCGTTTGCCGCTTTGCAGGATGGTGTAGGCGATGGGTTCGTATAGCTCGGTGGGTTGTCCGCCGAAATCAGTCTTCGCCAAAAAGTCGGCGAAATCTTGTTGCAGTTGCTTGATGGTTTCCATTTTCTTCAATTTTGATGCACAAAAGTAAAGATTTTTGCCGTACCGTGCAATTTTGGAGCGAAATTTGTGGTTTTTCTTTTGTGCACACAAAAGAAAAACCGATGAAATACATCCAACTGATACCCGCTTTGTTGCTCGGCGCGATGCTGACCGCCTGCAACACGACCAAGAAACTCTATGAAGCCCAAGAGTACGACCAGGTGATTCAACGCGTTGCGCCCAAGATTTGCGACGGCGACATGAACGCGAAGCAAATCAACTATGTGGCGGCGTCGTACCACAAGGCCAACCAAGCCGACCACGAGCGCATCCAGGCCCTGAAAGCCACCGGACAACCCGATGTGTGGCCCGAAATCTACCAGCGTTATTGCAGCATGAAAGGCCGCAACGACGCCTTGAAATGCTTCCCGACGAAGGTCAAAAACGGCATGAACTATGTGAAGCTCGACCTCGACGAGGATATGACTGTTGCCCGCAATCATGCCGAGGCTTTCTTGGTGGCGAAGGCCAACCAATTGCTTTCCACGGGGACAACGCAAGACGGACAGGTGGCAATGGGATATGTCGTTCAACTCGCGATGACGAACAAGGACAACCCCAACATTCCGAGGCTCTTTATGAGGTCGTCCCTGTGCTTTGGCGATGCCGTGATGCTTGGCTATGGCAAAACGAGCGGCTACAATCTGTCACCAGAGTTCAAGGCCACGGTGCTTGCTTTCGACGAAGGGGAATTGCCGACTTGCAACGATTTCCATATCGCAAGGAATAGAAACTTTTCCTATATGTACACAGTGGCAGCAGTGATAGATGACGTGATGGTTTTTCCCGTAAAACTCGATGAGGTGACCTTCAAGGAGGCCAATGGAGGAAAAACCGTTGAGGTGAGCGACCATTCGCAAAGCAAGCGCGTGACGGTTTCGGGGAGAATCAATTGCTACAGCTCATGTTGCATACATCCGGAAAAAGAAGAGCCGGAGTGTTCCATCCCCTTCGAGGTGACCTCCACTTTCAAGAACGACTACACCACCATCAAGGGCGACCGCGAGGCCTGCTCGTCGGAGACCTTGAACCGCCTGAATAGTAAACCTGTTCCCGTCCCGACGGACGAAAGCATGCTCATTGATGCCGCGAAGAAACTGAATGATTTGATTGCAAGTGAGTTGAAGAAGTAATGGGAACCCCGAAGGGGTGACAGCTTTGTAGGCAGGTGTAAACCCCTGCCGATAAAAATTGCGGGGCGGGCCGTCCGCAAGCCGAAGAATCAATCCACAAACGCATACCGTTCATCGTATTCCACATGGTATGCATCTAAGGATTGTTTGTATTCGTCCACATAGGTTTGGTCGCGGTGACGTGCCTTTTGGAATTTGATGTATTTGACGGTTTTGTCAAGTACGGATGCACTGACGCTGAACGCGCCATAGCCTTCTTGCCACATGAACGGTTCATAATAACTGTCCAATGTTTTGATCCATTTGCTGCTGTTGGATTTGATGGTGCGCACGAATTCTGTCAAACTCATCGTTTTGGGCATCGATGCCAAAATGTGGATGTGGTCGGGACGACCACCCACCTGGATGGAAACGCCGTTGATATTGCGGATGACACCACCGACATAATCGAAAATGCGTCCCAAATCCTCTTCGCGCATGGTGATGGCGGTGCATTTGGTGTGAAACACGATGTGCATGTATTGTTGGACTAATGTGCTGGCCATGTCATTGATTGTTTGGTGTTTAACGATTGTTTGTCGTTTAACGATGGGCTATGGTTAGTTGGCGTTGTCGTTTGGTCGGCAGAGGTTTATACCGTCTGCCTATTGGCTGTCGTCCCTTCGGGACTGAGCCGTCAGCCGCTGCATTACCGAATCCATGATTTTTTCCAGCGTTTCGGGGCGCTCGGTGTAATACCTCATGTTTTGCACGAAAATGCTGTCGGTGATGCCGTGATGCTCGAAAAGTTGGTCGTAGTACGACCTCGTCAGTGCGGCAAAGTCTATCGGTGTGGTGGGGAGGGTGTCGTTTTGCTCGCGTTCCTGGTTCTTGCGGTAGTTGATGTCGGCCTCGATGATTTGCACGTCGGTCATCACGGCAATCATCTCCTGTTCGGTGAGGAGGCGTTCGGGCATAAAGCCTTTGTCCTTGCTACCACAAGCGGTTGCAAGGACAAAGAACAATGCTATCAATGCCAATTTTCTCATCTTGAATCAGTTGCCAACGTCGGAAAGGAACTTGATGCGCATCAGGCGCACTTCCTCTTCCTCGTATTCGTCCTCGCCTAATTCGCGGAGGGCGGTCTGCACGTCGTCCGATTCGGCCTCGCGGAAATAGTCGAGGATGTCTTCCTGGTGGTAGATGTCGATGTTGTCCTCGATGTAGTAGTTGATGTCCAAGTGGGTGCCGCTCGACACGATGCTCTCGATTTCGCTCAGCAGCTCGTCGAACTCCAGTCCTTTGCCATAGGCGATGTCTTCGAGCGGGATTTTCTTGTCGATGTTCTGGATGATGCCGATCTTCAGCGCGGAGTTGTTGATTACCGACTTCACCACCATGTCGTTCGGGCGGGTGATGTCGTTTTCTTCCACATATTCCTTGATGAGCTTGATGAAAGGCTCGCCGAATTTCTCGGCTTTGCCGGCGCCCACGCCTGCTATCTGGGTCATCTCCTCCTTGGTGATGGGATATTGAATGGCCATGTCTTCGAGCGACGGGTCTTGGAAGATGACGAAAGGCGGCAGCCCTTGTTGCTTGGCGATGGTCTTGCGCAGGTCTTTCAGCAGGGCGAAGAGGGTCTTGTCGGCGCCACCGTCCTTGTTGGCGCCCATGGCAGCCATGGTCTCGGGGTCGGCGTCGTCGGAGTTCTCGTAGTCGTGGTCCTTGACGAGCATGATGGTGTAGGGCTTCTTGATGAAGTTCTTGCCTTCCTTGGT
>CAMKAR010000294.1 GCA_946410535.1 uncultured Bacteroidales bacterium | reverse complement strand
AGCAGATGGGCAACCGTTTGCAGGAAATCAAGGACGTGCTCGACGAGAAGGAGCGTAGGTGGTTGGAGTTGGATGAAATTGGAGGATAGGGCGCAAGGTTTTCACTCTACTACTACGATTCCGTCCCTGTCGCAGCGCACCACTACGCGTTTGTATTCGGTCTTGCCTTCGAAGACGCATTGGATGACGAAGGTGAGGCGATAGACTTTCTTGCCTTCCACAGGCTTGTAGGTGCCGTTTTCCCAAGAGCCGTAGAGCGGGATGCTGGGGTTGTCCATCTTGCGCGTGAATTCGGTGATGTTGAACCGCATGATGTCGTTGATGCCTTTCATCGGGAATGGGCTGGCCTTGGCCAATTCGGCAGGCCAAATCTGGACTTTCTTTCTGAATAGCAGTACTTTCTCGTCGTTGCCGCTCACTTCGTCGAAGAGGGGCAGGCGGTCGCGGAGGCGCATCACCTCGGGCAACACCTTGTCGCTGTCGATGAAGTCCATGCTGTCTTTGCTCCAGCCGATGTGTTGTCCCTTGATGCGGAAGTCGGTGCGCGTGTCGAACACCTTGCCGCTGACGTGCTTGGCGAAGAAGAGCCGCAGCCAGTCTTTCAGCCTATCCTTGAACATATAGCTGATAACCAAAGCGATAAGGAAAGGAAGAGTGAAATTGCCATACCTTTGTTGGAAGAAGAACGACGACAGCGTGGCCACCACCATGGCGGCACCGGCGGCAAGGCTGTAGAGGATTTGCTCGACGAGGAAGGTGTTCTTTCGTTTGCTGGAGCTGAGGTAGAGGTCGCTCTCGGCAAATTTCTTCAACAGGCTGGCGCGAAAAACGAAGTCCTCGTTGCCATTTGGGTCGTCGGGCTGGACGGCGAGGTAGCCTTGTCGCTCCTTGTAGGCTTTCTCGGCCAGCAAAACTTCCTTGAAAGTCGTTTCCAACGTGTTGTAGTCATCAGGAAACGACTGGTGCATGTGGTCGCGCAAACGATAGGTGTATTCTTCGAGGATGTTGCCCAAAAACTCGTCGGCATAGGCAAAATCCTGGACGATTTTACCTTCTATAGCGCTGTTTTTTAGTTTGTTGTGTAGGTCTCTGAAACGGTTCAGGACTTTTGGGACATCGTTGAGGTAATTCTGGCAGGCCTCAAGGCGTTCTGGCGAGTTGTTGCATTCCAAGGCATTACGGTAGGCATTGCGGAAAGCGCTTTTGGCGATGGCGCAATACATCTTGAGCGAGTGGACGAGGTCGACAGTGTCGTTAGGAGCAATGAACAGTTCGTTGAAATCATTAGTAAGCGATTGATTAGGAAGAAGTTGCTCGTTGTTGGCCAAGTCATGCAGCGCATAATCTGGGGTGATGAGCCGCTGGTCCGACTTAAGGTCGCGGTAGAAATCTTCTTTGCTGTATTTCGTCCCGTTGATGTCGAGGCTGTTGGGCACGAAAATCCATGTGTTCATCACGAAGTCGCTGTATTTCATCGGCTTGATGGCCTTTTCCGTGTTGAACCCCACCTTGAACTCCAAGGTGAACTTGTCGTGGATTTTTGTCGCGAGTTCGATCATTCCGCTTTGTTCCTGTACTGTTCGTCGAGGTTGAAGCCTTCGGGGTGTTTGGCCTTCACGTCTTTGTAGTAGTCCCAAATCTCGGCCAAGTCTTTCTCGTAATCGCCTGTGGGATAGAAGATTCGTTCGATGCCGCAATACTTCTTCTTGTAGTCGATGAAGCCGAGGATAATCGGTACGTTGGCGCCTTGCGCGATGACGTAGAAGCCTTTCTTCCAGTGTTTTACGGCCTTCCGCGTGCCTTCGGGACAGATGATGAGGTGCGTGTCCTGGTTTTTGCTGAACATGTCGACCATCTGCTCCACGAGATGGTTTTGGTGGCCACGGTTGACGGGGATGGCCCCCACTTTCTTCAGTAGCCAGCCAAGGACGGGCTTGAACATTTCCTTCTTGATCATCACCTTGAATTTCATGTCGTAGTACCAGTAATAGCACAGTCCTACGAGAAAGTCGGCGATGGCCGTGTGTGGTGCCACGATGCAAACGGCGTTGCCCAGTCCTTCGGGCGTTTTGTTGACGGTCTTCCAGCCTCCAAGCTTGAGGCCAAGTTTTCCTATGGTTTTCTTTAGTCCCATATCGATGAAAATGTAGAGACGCGCTTGGCGCGTCTCTACATTGTTAATTTATTGATTTACCAAATATTAGCCCTCTCTTCAGGAGCAATATACATCTTGCTGCCTTCCGGGATGTCAAAGGCTTCGTAGAAGTGCGGCATCGAGCCGAGGGTGCGGTTCACGCGGGCTTCGGCAGGCGAGTGCACGTCGGTCTTCACTTGGCGTTCGATGTACTTGTCGCGCGAGTTGTTGCGCCAGATGGTGCCGTAGCTGATGAAGAAGCGCTGGGCAGGCGTGTAGCCGTCGATGCTCTTGTTTTCCTTGGCTTGGTTGGTCATCTGGAAGGCATCCCAGGCTACATTCAAGCCGCCGAGGTCGGCGATGTTCTCGCCAAGGGTGAGTTGGCCGTTGATTTGGTAGCCTCTCACTTGGAATTCGTCAAACAGCTTGGCGAGTTGGGCGGTGCGCTCGTTGAACTTGGTGGCGTCTTCTTCGGTCCACCAGTTGTTGAGGTTGCCCTTTTCGTCGTATTTGCAGCCTTGGTCGTCGAAGCCGTGGGTCATCTCGTGGCCAATCACCACGCCGATGCCACCGTAGTTGACGGCGTCGTCAGCGTCCATGTTGAAGAACGGGGGCTGGAGGATGGCGGCGGGGAACACGATTTCGTTCATCTCGGGGCTATAATAAGCATTGACGGTTTGGGGCGTCATGAACCATTCTTCCTTGTCGACGGGCTTGCCGAGGCGGGCCATGTCAATGTCGTTCTCAAAGAGGACGTAGTTGTGGAAGTTCTTGAAATACGAATCGGCAGTGACGTTATAGTTTGTGTAGTCCTTCCACTTGTTCGGGTAGCCGATCTTCACGTTGAAGGCGGCAAGTTTGGTGAGGGCCTTGGCCTTGGTCTCGTCGCTCATCCATTCGAGGTTCTTGATGCGTTCGCCAAGGGCCACGCGCAAGTTCTCGACAAGGTTGAGCATACGTTCTTTAGCCTCAGCGGGGAAGTGCTTTTCCACATAGAGCTGGCCGACGGCTTCGCCCAGACAACCCGAAGTGGCATCAAGGATGCGGCGCCAACGGGGCTGCTGCACTTCTTGGCCATAGAGGTAGTTGC
>CAMKAR010000293.1 GCA_946410535.1 uncultured Bacteroidales bacterium | reverse complement strand
ATCGCCACCGCCGCCATCGCCTGCATGTTCTTCCCGATGACGCGCATCATCACCGGCCCCTTGGGCGAGTTCGTGCAACTCTTCCCTTGGACCGTCGCCTTCTCGCTGATGTCGTCGTTGGCCTACGCCATGCTCGTCATCCCCTCGTTGGAAATCATGTTCATCAAGCCGGAGACCGACCAACCCAAACACAACGGCTTCGTGAAGGCCCAGATGCGGTTTTTCAACTTCCTGCAAGGCCTCTACGACAAGATGCAGAGCCATTGCTTCAAGCATCCGCACTTCACCATCGGCTTGGGTCTCGGCTCCATCGCCCTCGGTGTGTTGATGTTCTTGGCCCTCAACGTGCAGATGATGCCTATGGCCGAACGCGACTGTTTTGCCATTGAGATCCGTTTGCCCGAAGGCAGCAGCCTCGAAGCCACCACCCGCGTCAGCGACTCGTTGCAACGAATGATGCTTGCCGACAAAAGGGTCACCTCCGTTACCGCTTTCATTGGCGAGAGTGCCCCGCGTTTCCATACCACCTATTCGCCCAGCATTCCTGCCAAAAACCTCTCGCAGCTCATCGTCAACACGACTTCGAAGCAAACCACCGAAGCCCTGTTGAAGGAATGGGACGACAAGTATTCCTATTACTTCCCCGAAGCCCATGTACGTTTCCGACAGCTTGACTATCAAGCCGTTTCGACTCCGGTGGAAATCTACGTCTATGGCGACGACTACACGAAAACCGCGCCCGTGGCCCAGCAAATCAAGGACTATATGCTCACTTTGGACAAGGAACTGCGATGGGTGCACACCGACTACGACGAACAATTGCCTTCGGTGAAGGTGACCATGAAACCCGAAGAATGTGCCCGTTTGGGCCTCACCAAAGGCTTCCTCTCGTTGGATTTGGCCACCACCCTCAACGGTCAGCCCCTGACCACCGTCTGGGAAGGCGACCGTGGCATCCCCGTGAAGCTTTACTCAAAGCAAAACTACGACCCCAACGACTACGAAAGCGTCCAGAACCAGCTCATCCCGACCATGGTGCCTGGCACCAACGTGCCGCTCCGACAAGTGGCCGATATTAGCCCCGAATGGCACCCTGCACAGTTGGTCCACCGCAACGGCAAAAACGTCGTCACCGTGGCTGCCGACATGAAGTTCTGGAAGCCGCAAACGGTGAGCATGAAGAAGATACACACCTACATCGACACGGAAATCCGTCCCAATCTGCCCGAAGGCGTGAGCATCGAATACGGCGGCCTGTCGTCGCTCAACACCAACGTCATCCCGCAGCTGCTCAAGAGCCTGATAGCCGCCATCTTGGTGCTTTTGGTGTTCTTGGTGGCCTATTTCAAGAAGATGAATTTGGCCGTGCTCACCTTGGGTTCCAGCACCTTGTGCATGTTTGGCGCCTTCTTCGGCGAGTGGATCTTCGGCCTCGACTTCGGCATGACCTCGCTCTTGGGCGTGGTCAGTCTCATCGGTATCGTCATGCGCAACGGCATCGTCATGTACGAATACGCCGAAACGCTCCGCTTCGACGAGGGTCTGCCCGTCAAGGAAGCCGCCATGAAGGCCGGTAGTCGCCGCATGAGGCCCATCTTCCTCACCTCAGCTACCACAGCCCTTGGTGTGCTCCCGATGATCATTACGAGAAATCCGCTTTGGATGCCCATGGGCGTGGTCATCTGCTTCGGCGTGGTGCTCTCGATGGTCATCATTCTGGCCGTGATGCCGGTGATGTATTGGCAAATCTTTAGAAAGAGTAAATAGTATGTCACAAAACCTACAAAACTATCAAAACTTCAATGTAGAAGTGAGGAAAGCGGCCAACTGGCGCTTTCCTGCGGCAACCCAGTTGGGTATGCCGCACTCGCCAAAAAGCAGTTTTGTGGGTTTTGCGAGTTTTGTGATAAAAAACAATGCAATGAGAAAAGTTGTGGTATTAATCTGTTCTATATGGTTGTCATTGCCTTTATTGGCGCAACAACGTCTCTCTGTTCAGGAATGCATCGACATGGCTTTGCAGAACAACATCGAGCTGAAAAACAGCCAGTTGGAAATCGACAAGGCGAGGGCAACGAAAAATGAAGCCCGTGCCGAGTATTTTCCCACCGTTTCGGCACAGGCCTTGGCCTTCGATGCCTTAAACCCGATGCTGACCTTTGGCATCGATGACATCGACAACGCGCAGGTGCGGCAACTCCTTCATACGCTTTATGCCGAATATGGCGTCAACATGGGTCTCGACAAGGAATATTCCTTTATCCAAAACGGCGTGGTGCTCAACGCGATGGCGACGGAACCAATTTATGCGGGAGGTCGCATCCGCAACGGCAACAAACTCGCCAAGTTAGGCATCGAAGCCGCTGAATACCAATCGAAAGTGAAAGAAGACGAGGTGCGCATGCAAACTGAGACGCTCTATTGGCAAATCGTGGCTTTGCAAGAAAAACGCTCCACTTTGGACCAACTCGACCGCCTCTTGGACACCTTGGACAAAGACCTCAGCGGTGCCATCGAAGCGGGCTTGGCCATGCCCACCGACCAATACAAACTGAAGGTGAAGCAAAATGAGAGTCAGCTCAATCGCAAGAAAGTGGACGACGGCATCACCTTGCTGAAAATGGCCTTGGCACAAACCATCGGTGCCGATTGGCAAACGATGGAACTTGTGGACACTTTGGGGTTGGAGACCAACCCCACGGCATTGTTCAGGGACGCTTCTGAAGCCGTGGCTTCGCGCAACGAAAGCCACCTTTTAGACCTCTCCATCAAGGCCGAAAGCCTGAAGAAGAAGATGACCCTCGGTGCGGCTTTGCCCTCATTGATGGTAGGCGGCAGCGCAAGCTATCACACAATTTTGGAAAACACGAAGCCCAACGCAATGGTCTTTGCCATGCTGCAAGTGCCCATCACCGACTGGCACAAGACTTCATACAAGCTGAAAAAACACGACCTCGATGCCGAAGCCGCTGCAAACACACACCGCGACCTCACTGAGAAGATGGAGATGCAGACCAACCAAGCCTGGTTCAACCTTGAACAAAGCTGGCTGCGCATCACCATGGCGCAAACCGCATTGAGCGATGCCGAGGCCAACCTGAAAATCGCGGAGGACTATTACGAAGCCGGTTTGGTGGCTCTTTCGGATGTCCTAGAAGCCCAGACCATGCTCAAACAAAGCCGCGACGAACTCACCGACAGCCGTGTGGGGTATAGGATTAATTTAGTGAGTTATAAGCAGTTGGTGAAGAATTAAAAACCCGCTTTTGTGGTTTAGCACGATTTTTGTATTTTTGTC